>CALGIB010000965.1 GCA_937915955.1 uncultured Pseudomonadota bacterium | reverse complement strand
GGGTCGCTCGGACCTGCGCCCGGACTTCCTGCGCCGCGACCTCGAGGCCAGCCTGAGGCGGCTGAAGCTGGAGCGCATCCCCCTGCTCCAGGTGCACTGGCCTTGCGAGCTCGGAACGGAGCTCTCGGAGTCCTTCGGCTGCCTGGGCGAGCTGCAGGAGCAGGGCCTCGTGGGGGCCATCGGCGTCTGCAACTACGGGGCCGAGGAGCTGCTCAGGCTGCGCGACATCGCCCCGGTGGTCAGCCTCCAGAGCCCCTACTCCCTGCTGCGTCGGGAGCTCGAGCTCGAGCTCCTCGGGGCCTGCGAAGGGCTGGGCGTGCTGGCCTACGAGCCGCTCTGCCGAGGCCTGCTCGCTGGCGCCTACGAGCCTGGACATCGCTTCCCGGACAGCGATCTACGCAGCCGCGACGAGCGCTTCCGAGGGGCCCGCTTCGATCGCTCCGTCGCGCTGGCGCGGGACCTGGGTCGGGTAGGGGACAAGCTCGGCGTGACGGCCTCCGCCGTGGCGATCGCCTGGGTGGCGGCCCAGCCGGGGGTGACCACGGTCATCGCTGGGGCCAAGAGCCCCGAACAGGTCGAGCAGAACGTCGCGGGGCTGCGCTACCTGCAGCGTCACCGGGTCTGGCAGGTGGTCAGCCGCGTCGCCGCGGTGCACGAGGGAGGCTGAGTGCAGCGCCTGGACCTGAAGACCGGCTTCGCCTGCAACAGCCGCTGTCGCTTCTGCGTTCAGGGCGACAAGCGCAGCCGCATCCTGGACCGGAGCACCGCCGAGCTGCTGGCCAGCCTCCAGAGCCGGCGAGGGGACTGCGACGAGGTCGTCTTCACCGGAGGCGAGGTCACCCTGCGCAAGGACCTGACCGAGCTGGTCCGCGAGGCCCGGGCCCTGGGGTACCGGACCATCCAGATCCAGACCAACGGCCGCCTGCTCAGCCGCATGGATCGGGTGGACGCGCTGCTCGAGGCTGGCGCGACCGAGTTCTCCCCGGCCCTGCACGGCGTCGACAGCGCCACCCATGACGGCCTGACCGGGGCCCGCGGCTCCTTCCGTCAGAGCCTGCGCGGCATCGTGAACCTGAGGCGGAGGGGCGCCCGGGTGTGTACGAACACGGTGGTCGTGCGCGACAACATGGAGCAGCTGCCCGAGCTGGCGCGGCTCTTCGTGGAGCTGGACGTGCAGCAGTTCCAGCTGGCCTTCGTGCACGCCCTGGGCAGCGCCGCGACGAACTTCGAGGCGGTGGTGCCTCGCTACCGCGACCTGCAGCCCTGGCTGCATCGCGCGCTCTCCATCGGCAGGCTCGCCGGGCTGCGCTGCATGACCGAGGCCGTGCCCTACTGCTGGATGCACGGCTGGGAGGACCACGTCGCGGAGCGGGGCATGCCCGACCTGTCCATCGTCGAGCCCGACCGCCAGCTGCCCAGCTACACCGACTGGCGCAAGCAGGACGGCAAGGCCCAGGGGCCGCCGTGCCGGGCCTGCACCTGGAGCGCCGTCTGCGAGGGGCCCTGGTGCGAGTACCCGGCGCGCTTCGGCTGGGACGAGTTCCGGACGCGTCAGGACCCTCCCTTCGCCGCCACCTGAGCTTCGGCGTCCCGCCGGGTCCAGCCGCACCGGAGCAGCAGCTCCAGCCGCTCCTCGGGTGTGCTCGGGGGCGCCTCCAGGCCAAACGCGCGCTGCGCGGCCATGACCTCGGCTTCGCTGCAGCCCAGCTCCTCGGCCAGTCCAGCCGCGTCCAGGCCGTCCTCCCAGCCCAGGGCCAGGTCCTCGAGCGTGATGCCGACCCGAGGCTCGGGGGTCGGCTCGGGGCTCGGCCGCTCACCCGCCCTGAGCTGCCGCTCGATGGCCTCGAGCTCGGCGCCGAGCGGGGTGCGGGCCAGGAACCTGCGGTGGGGCACGATGCGAGCCCGACGCTCCTCGAGGGTGCCCTCGTGCTCCAGGGCGCAGAGCGCGTCCACCGCGTCCTCAGGCTCCTTCCAGCGGGTCGCGACGCAGAGCTCCTCGAGCCGCTTCAGCCGAGGGCTGCTCAGCTGTCGTCGCTCGGGCACCGTCAGGCGTGTCCAGGCCAACAGGCCCTCGCGAGACGGCAGGAGCTCCTCGACCCGGCGCACCGAGGCCTCCGAGCGGGACCTCGCCACGAGCTTGCGCAGCCGACGCAGCTCGACATCCACCGAGCCGCCCTTGAACTTGGCCTCCTCGAGCAGCGTCACCGCTCTGTCCAGGTCTCCGCGCGCCTCGGCCTCCGCCGCCTGCTCGCTCAGCCGACGCGCTCGGGTCTTGTCGAGCGGACCGAGGACGAGGTTCCGTGACTTCCTGGTCATGCTGACTCCTGCGGTCAGGGTCGCACGTCGCGGGGACCTGGAGATCCTCCAGGCCGCCGCGGCCGAGAACGAGGGCGTCCACCTCGACGGCTCCGTGCCCGTCAGCTCAGCGCCGAGGCCTGAGCCAGGGAGCGGGCTACGTGGACCCCATGGACCTGACCGCCGAACAGCGCGCCATCATCGAGCACCCGCCAGAGGCGCACGCCACCGTGCTGGCCGTGGCCGGCTCGGGCAAGACCACCACCATGGTCCACCGCATCGGCTGGCTGGTGGCCGAGGCGGGGGTGCGGCCGGCGCTGATCCGTGCGGTCATGTACAACGTCTCGGCCCGCGCGGACTTCGAGGCGAAGCTGGCCGACCAGGGGCTCGACGCCGTGCGGGTGCAGACCTTCCACGCCATGGGCTGGGGGCTGCTCCGCTGGGCCGTGGACCGGCGGATCCTGCCCCCGCTGCGGCTGGTCGCCTCCTCGGGAGAGCACTACCGGCTCGTCCGGGCCGCCATCGCCCAGGCCCGGGAGGAGGACCCAGAGGTCATGGGACGGCGCTCGCTGGACGCCGATCTGGTGATGGAGGCCGTCGCGGCCTGGAAGGCCACGCTGACCCCGCCGGAGCGCGCCGAGCACGCCGACGACGCCCGGCTCGTCTGTGTGTACAGGGCCTTCGAGGCCCGGCGCTACCGCGAGGGCTGGCTGACCTACGACGACCAGGTGTACGAGGCCGTGCGGCTCCTGCAGCGCAGCCCCGCGGCGCTCGAGGCCCTCCAGGGCCGGCTGGACCACTTCGTCGTCGACGAGTTCCAGGACGTGAACCCGGGTCGGCTCGAGCTGGTGAAGCTGCTGTCCGGGGAGCGCGCCCGGGTGATGGTCGTGGGCGACGATGACCAGTGCATCTACGAGTGGCAGGGCGCCCGGTCCGGCTACCTCCGCGGGAGCTTCGAGCAGGAGTTCCCCCACCACGGGCACGCGCGCTACGCGCTGACCACCAGCTTCCGCTTCGGCCCGCTCTTCGCCCAGCTGGCCTACAACCTCATCCGACACAATCAGGAGCGGGTCCCCAAGGCGCTGATCGCGCACGAACTCCGGGCCCCGGCGTCGGTGGAGCTGGACGCCTCCCCAGGGGCCTCCTCGCTGGGCGCGGCCCGGCGCCTGGAGCAGCTGTTCGGGGCGAGCGTGACACCCTCGGAGGTGGTCGTTCTGTGCCGCAAGTACAGTCAGACCCACGGCCTCCAGGCCGAGCTGATCCACAGGCGGATTCCCTTCTTCGTGGACGGCGCCGCGGACTGGCGCCGGGCGCCCTCGGTGCGCCTCGCGCTGAGCTACCTGGAGCTCGTCGAGGGGCTGAACGAGGTCCTGACCGAGGAGCTCATCAGCGCGGCCGTGTTCGTGGTGAATCGACCTGTCCGGTACGTGAAGCAGGCCCTGTTCGAGCAGCGCCTCCGAGCCGGCATGGCCCAGGGACGCAGCCTGGGCCAGGTGCTGAGCGCGGGCTGGGCGCTGCGCAAGGCCGGGATCTCGGGCAGCGCCCCCGAGGCCCTCGGGCTGCTGGCCGTGGATCTCCGCCAGGCCCGCAGCGGCCAGAACCGCGTGCTCGCCGATCTGCTCCCGGTGCTGCCGGAGGCGGTGACGGCGGGCCAGGCGTTGGAGGTGCTGCTGGAGCGGGTGGACTTCGCCGCCTACCTCCAGGACGGCGAGCGGGCCAACGCCCAGGCCGACGACCTGGAGCTGCTCGAGGGCTTCTCCAAGCTGCTCGCGGGGGCCGGCGTGCCGCTGGGCGAGGCGGGGGACTGGCTGCAGTCCCTGGACACCTGCCAGGGCCAGCCTCGCGAGGACTGTGTTCGCGTCACGAGCGTCTTCAAGGCCAAGGGGCTGGAGTGGCCACATGTGCTGCTGCCCGACCTCACCGAGGGGCAGCACCCCGATCTGCGGGCCCGGGTCGACGCGGCCTTCGACCGGGACGCGACCCAGACCGAGCGGCCCACGGACGCGATGGAGGGTGAGCGCCGCCTGTTCTATGTCGCGCTGACCCGAGCCCAGCAGGGACTGTATCTGTTCGCCGACGACAGCCGACCGTCGCGCTTCGTCGAGGAGCTGGCGCTCAAGCCCACCCGCCGGGGGGTCCAGGCGCTGCTCGAGGACGACCCGAGCGCGGCGGCGAAGGCAGCTCGCCTCGACCCGCGCCTGCGGGAGGGCCTGGCCGAGCACGCTCGACGGCACGGCCGGGCCAGGCTGGCTCGCCGAGTCGAGGCCGTGAAGCCCAAGGCTGGAGGTCGATGACGGCCCCGCCCGGAGTCCTCGTCCGGGATCGGATAGGCCCAGGGCATGCCCACGCCCAGCTCCGAGATGCTCCAGCTCGCCTCGCGCCTGGCCCGCGTCGGCCAGGTCGAGCGCGCGCTCCAGGCCTTCCGGCAGGTCCTGCAGGAGGGGCAGGGGGACGAGCGGGGGCTGG
>CALGIB010000964.1 GCA_937915955.1 uncultured Pseudomonadota bacterium | reverse complement strand
GCTCAAGCGGCCGGTCGAGAAGTAACGCTCGGGCTTGCCGCGGAGGATCTCGCTGGCGCCCCAGCTGCCCTTCATCAGGCCATCGACGGTGCCGCCCTCGATGTTGCCGTAGCCTCCCATCTCCATCGCGAAGCGCTTCTCGAGGATGGCGGGCCAGAGCTCGTCGGTGTTGCCCATGCCCCCGTAGAGCGGCTTGGAGCCCTGCGTGGGCAGGCGCATGTCGACGGTCCGGGTGACCGGCACCGGGTTCGAGTAGGCCGTCTCGCGCAGGTAGAGCGTGACGTCGAAGGTGCCGTCGCCGTTGTCCTTGATGAGCTTCTTGATGTCGTCGCCGTTGGCGCGGGCCGTCGCGGCCATGCCGGCGATGAAGTAGCAGTCGCCCAGCTGACCCTGGGTGGCGTGAGCCGGGGAGACCGAGCCGCCCTCGCCGAACATCTGCCCGTTGAAGTCCTTCCACTGGGCCCCGGCGTGGTCGCCCTTGACGTCCGGCAGCGTGGCGTCGTCCTGCAGTCGGGGCGTAGGGGCCTCGACGTCGCCGTCGCCCCGAGCGGTGGGACCGGCCTTGCCGTCGGGCTCGGGCATGCGGCTGCGCAGCAGGGGGCCGAAGGTCTCGGCCAGGGACTGGATGCCCGCTCCGGCCAGGAAGCCGCCGGCGGCCGACATGCCCGTGGTCAGCGCGGTCTGCTGGGCGATGTTGCCGAAGATGTCCTCGACGTCGCCCTCGAAGTTTCGCTCGTTGGTCAGGGCCAGGAACATGCCCTCGCCCATGCCGCCGATCGTGCCGTCGATCATGCCCTCGGCGCCCGCGGCCAGGATGCGACGGCCGGCGCCGCCCATCACCTTCTCGATGCTGGGGCCCACCGACTGGGCCCAGCCGGCCTTGCCCAGGCCGCTCATGGCTCGGGTGGCCAGCTGACCGCCGACCATCATCAGGCCGACCTCGAGGCTGGCCGAGGTCGCGTCGATCAGCGTCTGTGCGCTGGTCAGGTCGTAGCCCTCGCCCAGGATGGCCTTGTTCAGGCCGACCTTGAGCGCGGCCGCGAGGATCATGGCCTCGGCCGCCACCGCCGTGGTGCCGCCCAGAGAGGCCGCCAGTCCGGCCACGAAGGGACCGGCCGCGCCCGCGGTCAGGATGGTCGCCGCGATGCCCACGATGGCGATGGCGATGTTGGTCGCCCAGGAGGCGACGCTGGCCTTGGCCGACGCGTAGTCGGCGGTCATGCGCTGCGAGAAGGCCTCGTCCTCGCGCAGCCCCTGGAGCTCGTCCTGGCTGATCTCGCCGTCTTCCAGAGCCTTGTTGTAGCTGGCCTGGTACTCGCGCCAGGCGTCGTCGGCGTTCTCGCCCGAGGCCGAGAAGCTGTCCATGATGGCCGTGCTGATGCCGCCGCGCTCGCGCTCGAGCAGCTCCTTGCTGCGCTCCAGGCGCTCGGCCTCGGTGGTGGGCTCGCCGCGGATGGCGTCCTTGGCCCGCCAGGCGTCCCGCGTGTCCAGCTCGGCCTCGATGATCCGCAGCACGTAGGCGTCGATCTCGCCGCCCGTGTACCACTGGCCCGCGTAGGTCGAGCACAGCTCGAAGACCAGGTCCTCGTCCGTGCCAGCCCCGGCGATGGCCCAGTACAGGCGCTGGTGGCCGTTGAAGGCGCCGCTGCGCAGGACATCGCGCACGACGTTCATGCGCCCCTCGGACAGGTCCGAGGTGAGCTTCTCCATGACGGCCTCGTTGGCCAGGACCTCGGCCCCGACGCCCTCGGCCACCACGCGCTCGAGGCCCATGTAGATCATGGTCTCGTCGGTGCCCCAGCCATCCACCGCCTGCTCGAGCAGGGCCACCGCGCCGCCAGCGCCGCCCTCGCCCAGGGTAGCCATGACGCGGGTGTAGTCGGAGTCCGAGAGGTCGCTGCGCAGGGCGTCCAGGACGGCGTAGGGGTTGTTCAGCCGGATGAACTCGCGCTCCGACGGGGTGAGCCTGGCCAGCACCTCCCAGATCGTGCCGTCGTCCGTGCCCATGCCGCGCGTGGCGGCCAGGAGCTTGGCCACCGGCGAGGTGCCGTCTCCGCCCTCGGCCGAGGACAGGACAGCGCTGGAGCCGTCCTGCTCCATGACGGCCCGGTTCTGTTCGAGGAAGGCCGCGGCGTAGTCGCCGTCGAACTGCAGCCGCTTCTGGTGCAGGGCCTCTTGGGCCAGGGCCAGGTCCGAGCCGCTGAGCTCGGCGGACAGGACCGCGTCGATGTCGCCGGGGAGCTGGCTGAACTCGGCCTGGGTCAGGTTGGCCAGCGCCGTCTGCAGCGCGCCCTCGTCCGTGCCCCAGCCCGCGATGGCGATATGGATCTTGTCCACGTTGCTCAGCGTGCCGTTCAGCATGCGCCGGGCCCGCTCGTAGTCCTGGTCGTCCAGGTCGGACTGCAGGTGGTCCATCAGCTTGGGCTGCTGGAGCACGAAGGCCCGCTCCTCGGCCGAGGCGCCCTCGAGCGCTCGGAAGATCGTCTCCTCGTCCGTGCCCCAGCCGTCCACGGCGCGCAGCAGCTGGGCGGCGAGCTGACCGTGGCCGTCGAGGTAGGCCATCGCGAGCTGGTAGTCCGCGCCCGAGAGCTCGGACGAGAGGATCCCCAGGATCTCGCTGTCGGCACGGACCTCGGCCAGATCGGAGGCCTCGGCGCGCTCGAGCGCGTTGAAGATGCGCGTCTCGTCAGTGCCCCAGCCCGAGGCGCCCTCGCGGATCTTGTCGGCCAGGCTCAGGTCACCGTGCTGGAGCAGGCGCAGCGCCTTGGTCTGGTCGTCGCCCGAGAGCTCGTCCCGGATGGCCTGGGCCAGCCCCGGGCTGTACTTGGCGTCGTAGGCCCGCCGGATCGCCTGGACCATGTCCTGGCGTCCGGTGTAGAGCAGGTCCAGGATCGCTCGCTCGTCCGTTCCCCAGCCGTCGATGGCGGCGTGGAGTTGATCCGCGGTGTCTCCGGCGTCGAAGCCGGGTGGCATCACCCGCTCCTGGACCGCGCTGTTCCCGGCGCTCCCCTGAGCCGAGGCTGCCTGGCCCTGCCCGAAGCTACCGCCTTGGAAGCTGCCTCCCTGGCTGGCGGTGCCGCTCTGCTGAGCGCCAGCGTCCACGGTGGACGGGCTGCGCTGGGCTTGCTGCTTGCCCATGTCCTGCTCCGGTGCTGTGAGTCGGTGCGGGACGGCTCGAGGGTCTCACCAGCCCGCGATGCAGTCCCACGGCCGACAACATAGCCGCTGAAAAGCTCGCAAGTCACGAGCTTTGGGGGCCGTAGACCCTCCTCGCGTTAGCGAAGCATCGCCTCGTGGAGAATGCGTGTCCCTGGACAGCCTGCTCAGCGGCGACAACGCCGCCCTTCTGGATGCGCTCTACCAGTCCTGGCTGGACGATCCGCGCTCGGTCGAGGCGGACTGGGCCGCGCTGTTCGAAGAGCAGATCCTCGACCCCGGCGCCGACATCCGCGTGCCGGAGTACCGCCCGCCGAGCATCTTCGAGGGCTGCTGCAGCAAGGCCTCGACCCAGGCGACGGTGGACGAAGCGGCCGCGGCCCGACAGGCCAGCGTCGCGCAGATGATCAACGCCTACCGGGTCCGCGGTCACCTGATCGCCGACATCGACCCGCTGGAGCGTCGGGACCGGACCAAGCACCCCGAGCTCACGCTGGCCAACTGGGGGCTGACCCAGGACGATCTGGACGCCCCGGTCCACAGCGATCCGCTCTTCGGCGAGCCCCGGATCAGCACGCTGCGCTCGATCCTGGCCCGGCTCGAGCGGGCCTACTGCTCCAGCTTCGGCGTGGAGTACATGAACATCGACGAGCTGGACCAGAAGCTCTGGCTGGCCCGGCGCCTGGAGACCCTGCAGGACGAGGGCCCCCTGCTGACCCACGACGAGCAGCACCGGGTGCTCGAGAAGCTGGCCGACGCCGAGAACTTCGAGCGCCTGATCCACACGAAGTTCCCCGGCACCAAGCGCTTCTCGCTCGAGGGGGGCGAGACGCTGATCCCGCTGCTGGACACCCTGGTCGAGGACGCCGCCGAGGCCGGCGTGCTCGAGATCATCATCGGCATGGCCCACCGGGGTCGGCTGAACATCCTGGTGAACGTGCTCGGCAAGCCCGCCGCGATGATCCTGGACGAGTTCCGACACGTCGAGCAGGGCTTCCAGGGCTCGGGCGACGTGAAGTACCACCTGGGCTACGGCGCCAACCGGGTCACCCGCCGCGGGCACAAGGTGCACCTGAACCTGGCCTTCAACCCCAGCCACCTCGAGGCCGTGGACCCCGTCGTCGAGGGCCGGGTCCGCGCCAAGCAGGACCGCAGCGTGGTGCACGACGGCACGGACCCCGCCGAGGTCCGCAAGCTGTGCATGCCCCTGCTGATCCACGGCGAGGTAACCAGCCCCGATATCGACATTTTTGATCGGGAGGCGGTATTCATCGAGCGGCATCTGGCGCCCCTGCTGGGGCGCCATCCGGGCCTGAAGGTGGTGCTGGAGCACATCACCACCAGTGATGCGGTTGATTTTGTGCGCAGCGGCCCGGCCAACCTCGCGGCCACGATCACGCCCCACCACCTGCACATCAACCGCAACGCCATGTTTGCCGGCGGCCTGCGGCCCGACCTCTACTGCCTGCCGGTGGCCAAGCGGGAACTGCACCGCATCGCCCTGCGGGGCGCCGCCACCTCCGGCAACCCGAAGTTTTTCCTGGGTACGGATTCCGCACCCCACGCCCGCACCGCCAAGGAAGCGGCCTGCGGCTGCGCTGGCA
>CALGIB010000963.1 GCA_937915955.1 uncultured Pseudomonadota bacterium | reverse complement strand
GCCACGCTGGGGGCCAGGCCCAGCTGAGCGCTCAGCTGCAGGCCGTTGGCGTAGTCCAGCGCCGCGTTGCCCGAGGGAGACCAGGGCGTGCGCCAGCGGAAGCCTCCGGTCCCGGCCATCCACAGCCAGTGAGGGCCGACGGGCAGGCTGTGGCCCATGGCCGCGACCAGGTCCAGGTCCAGGTTCTCGTCGCCCAGCGCAGGCGCGCCCTCGGCCAGCTGGGACTGGTCGTAGAGCGGGATCCGCGAGATCAGGCTGAAGCTTGCGGGGAGATCGAGGCCGGGAACGTCCACGCCCAGGCCCAGCTGTGCGTCTCCCATGCCCGAGCTGCGGCCCTCCACACCGGTCACGCCGTCGTAGCTCCGTCCGGTCACCCAGGGGACCGAGGCCAGCACCTGCAGGCCGGGCCCGACCCCGACCTCGGCGTAGAGCGAGCTGCTGGTGCCCCGGTAGTCCAGCTCCTCGGTCTCGCCGGTCAGGGGGTCGACGTAGTCGAGGGCCGTGAAGACGCTGCCGCTGCCCTTGACGTAGGCCTCGCCGACGGACTTGACCCAGGGACCTGCCATGGCGGCGCTGCCGAGGAGGAGGTGCATCGACCTGGGATGTCCGCCGCGGGCCGGCGTTTCAGGGCTTGTCGACCACCACGGTCTGCCCGGGCGTCGCCTTCACGTGGGCGCTGCTGCCGTCGGGCCAGGTCACGGTGACCCGGGCGCTGCGGGCCTGGCCGATGCCGAAGACCTGGGCCGCGCCGCCGTTGCTGCGCCAGTCGGGCGAGGGGTTGGACAGGCGGCTCTGCACCCCGCCGCGGGTCTTGACCTGCACCCTCGCCGACAAGGAGGTCGCCTGCCCGTCGCGCGCGACGACCCGCACGAAGCTGTTGTCGCCGCCTGGGTTCTTCCAGACCTGGGGCTGTCCGCCCAGGGGCGGGAAGTGCTCGCCGTTGAAGGCGATGAGCTCGGCGTAGCCGTCCCCGTCCAGGTCGACGACCAGGCCGACGTAGCCCTCGACCAGAGCGGGGGGCTGGTCCAGGTCCAGGGCCGAGAAGCGGGCGCGGCCGTCGTTGATCAGCAGCTGATCCGGAGGGTTGCCCTGGTGGGCGGGGTCCATCGCCGTGACCAGGAAGAGATCGAGGTCCCCGTCCAGATCCACGTCCACGGGGACCACGTCGGCCACGTTTCGGGCGGGCAGGTCCAGGTCCATCGCGACGAACTGCCCGGCTTCGTTCAGGAGCAGGCGACTCGGGCTCGCGTCGACCCGCATACCGGGCGTCGAGGACGCGGCCAGCTCGGGCAGCGCGCCGCTGGTCTTGCAGCGCAGCCCCACCTGCACGAAGCCCTGGCCGTCGCCGCTCTCGAAGCGCACCAGCCGCGGCGAGACGCGCCAGACAAGCACGCCCTTGCCCTCGGGCCGCTCGTCGGACAGCTCTGCCTGGCCGACCCGTCCGACGATCTTGAAGCTGCCAGAAGCATGAACGATCTCGGCTGGTTCCCCGTCAACGTCGCCCTGGATCGCCACCCGCAGCGCGCCGCAGCCCTTGGGGATCGTGTACTCGGCCCAGTTCTCCTGACCCACGCGGAGGCGGGCGTGGCCGTCCAGCGCGGTGGCGAAGCCGGGGGCGTGGGTGGTGACGAACAGGTCGGGGTCGCCGTCGTTGTCCAGGTCCTCGAGGACCAGATCCGAGACCTCGAGGTCAGGCAGGAACTCGCGGGAGGTGAAGCGGCCCGCGTCCTGGAGCAACACCTCGACGCGGCGCCCGTGCAGGCGCACCAGGTCCAGGTCGCCGTCGCCGTCCACGTCGCCCCAGCTGCCTCCCATCACCGTGCTCTGCTGGGCCAGGCCGTGCCCGGCCGCGTCCTCGACCCATTGGCCCGCGGCGTCCCGGACCACGAGCCGGTCGGGCCAGACGTTGCCCATCGCGGGCAGCCACATCTCGGGCCAGCCGTCTCCGTCGAAGTCGCTGCAGGTGGCCCCGCGCATGCGGGCCCCCTCGGTCCCCGCCAGCACCTGGGAGCCCAGGTTGGTGGGCCCCTCGGTGAAGCTCCAGAGCTCGGCGGTCTCACCCCCGGCGCCGCGGTTCCCTCCGACCGCGATCAGCAGCTCGGGGCGGCCGTCCAGGTCCGCGTCGCAGGCCGTCATGCCGTGGCGATCGACCTTCTCGGTGAGCTGGTGCTCGCTGGGCTGGAAGAGACCCTGATCGTCCAGCGCCAGCCAGGTGGCCTGCTTGTGAGCCACGACGATCAGGTCCAGGTGGCCGTCTTGGTCGGGATCGCCGGCCCACACGCCCCAGGCGGGCAGGTCCTGGCCCAGGTTCAAGTCGCCGTCCAGGTCCTGGGCCCAGCCCAGGGTCACGAGCGCCAGCGCAGCGTTCACACCGTCACCTCGGCTCGTGTCACTCGATGTAGCCCAGGGCCCGCAGGTTCTCGAGCATGTCGGTGTCCTCGGTCGAGGACGTCGTCTTGCCCGCCTCCCGTGAGCCGTAGGTGGGCACCGACTTCATGGGGGAGCTGGCCTGGTAGGCGCCCTCGAAGATCTCGATGAAGGCCCGCCCGGCGCTGTCGGCGGCCACGGGCAGGCCCAGGCCATAGGCGACGGTCGGCGCGATGTCGTGGATGTTGATGCCCTCGGCCCGGCCCTTGGGGTCGATGTCCGGACCGGCGGCCAGGAACAGGCCAGGGGGGTGCCCGGTGTGGCCTCCGCTGACCTCGACGATGCCGCCGACCATGCCCTCGATGCGCCTGCCGCCGTCGATCAGGACCTTGCTGTAGCCTTCGAACAGCACGTCCGCGGCCAGGTCCGCGCCCCGCTCGAGCTCGCGGGGGCTCGGCGGGCGCACGTCGAAGACCGGCTGTCCGCTCGTGTAGGTCAGGGCCGAGAGCCGCTCGCTGAGATCCTCGACTCGGGCGTCGAGATCCTCCATGGCCACCCTACCCTTGGCGTCGCGGCCGGCGACCCGGATGCGGATGCGCTTGTGGCGCTCGTTCATCGCGGTGCCGTAGTTCATCGCGTAGTCCACGCCCATGGCCGAGAAGAGCTGGTCCATGTCGATGGGGACCTTGATGATCGGCGTGTCCAGGGCGTGGAAGCCGTGGTCGGAGACGATGATGACGTTGGTCTCGTCGCGGCCCGCGGCCTCGAGCACCTGGCCGACGACCTTGTCGACCGAGACGTAGGCCTTGGTGATCTTGCGCGCGTTCTGGCGCGCCTCGTCTTCGTCCAGGCTCGCGTCCTCGAAGTCGCCTGGGCGGTAGTAGCGCCAGTACTTGTGGCTGTTGGGGTCGGTGCCGTGCAGGTAGAGCATCATCAGATCGGGGTCATCGCCGGCGATCTTGGGCGCATACCAGGACAGCACGCGGTCCTCGGGGGCGTTGTTGGCGTCGCCGGGGAAGCGGGAGGCGTACTTCTCGTCGATGGCCGCGAGGTTGCTGCGGATGTCGGCCTGCAGGCTGGCCGGGTAGGCGATGTCGTCGAGGCCGGTGTGGCAGCGCTCGGTGATGTTCACGCCGTTGACGGGCTCGGCCGGCCAGGCGCCCCACCAGCCCAGCGCCGCCACCGTGTACTGCGCGTCCGAGGCCAGGTTCCAGAGGGCGGGCACCTTGCGCATCGTCGAGGACACCGGCGCGTCGCCCTCGGGGGTGGCCACCGTGAACCCGGTGATGCCGTGCTCCGAGGGCCTCTGGCCCGTCGCGATGGTGTTCCAGATCACGGGGGACTGGCCGTAGGCCGTGCCCAGCTTCGCGGTGATGCCGGCGTCCGCGATGGACTTGAGCGCGGGCAGCTGACCCTCGGACCAGAGCTGCTCCACGACGGACCACTCGCCGCCGTCGATGCCGATCAGCAGCATCTTGTGGACCGGCGCCGGGCGCGCGGCCTGGGCGGTGTCGAGCCAGGCCTGAGCGGCCAGGCCGGTGAGTGCTGTGATGGCCAGGCATGCGGCCACGAGCTTCGAGCGCATCTCGTCCTCTATCTGCAGTCGGAGGCGGGGAC
>CALGIB010000962.1 GCA_937915955.1 uncultured Pseudomonadota bacterium | reverse complement strand
GGCCCGGCGCGTTGGTAGGCCACCCGCAGCAGGCGGATCCGCAGCCCCACGCTGCGGGCGGCGCGCGCGACCCGCAGGGCCAGCTCCTCGCGATCGGCGTAGGGGTGCCCCTCAGGCAGGTGGTGCAGGTAGTGGAACTCGCCCACGCTGGTGAAGCCGGCCTCGACCATCTCGAGGAAGGCGAGGGCGGAGACCGCCTCGATGCCGTCAGCGTCCAGGCCGTTGGCGAGCCCGTACATGCGCTCGCGCCAGGACCAGAAGTCGTCCTCGCCCCTGGCCCACTGCACGTGCCCGCGCAGGCCTCGCTGAAAGGCGTGGCTGTGGGCGTTGACGAAGCCGGGCAGCAGGGCGCGGCCGGGCAGATCGACGGGGCCGGTCGCGGGGCGCAGGGTCTGGATCCGGTCGCCGGCCAGCACGACCTCGAGGCCCGAGGACAGGCCTCCGTCCGTCAGAACCTGCTCGGGCCGCAGGATTCGCACGTTAGAGTCAGTCGACGGAGGGCTCATGCCGCGCAAGTTCCCCGGTGAGGACACGGTCGACCGCCTCTTCGACCGCGAAGACGGGCTCCGCAAGGTCGCCGTGCCTGGACAGGGCGAAGCCTACACGGGGCCCGAGGCCACCCGTGCGCTCGAAGCCATGAACGCCGAGGCGATGGTCGTCGATGGCAGCATCATCGTGCAGGAGGGCTTCGATCCGTCCCGCGCGACCGACGCCGCCCTGTTCGCGCACGAGCAGTTCCACGTCGAGCACGGCAAGGACGGGGCCCTGGGGCACGCCATCCACGACGCCGAGGAGGTCGCGGCACGCGCGGTCGAGCGCATGGTCCTGCACAGGATGTCCGGCGGCTACGAGGGCGGCTACCAGCCCGGCGGCAACACCGGACACCCGGGCGAGGGCCAGACTCCGGACCACGGCGGCAAGGGCGGCAGCGAGTTCGCCGGCGGCGCCGAGTCCAAGCCCGACGCGGTGGACAGCGATCCCGACGCGGCCCGCGGCTACATCGCGATGCGCAAGGAGGGTCTCAGCCACGTCGAGGTGGTCGACAAGCTGGCCAGCGAGGTGCTCTCGGCCATCGACGAGTCCAAGGAGAGCGGACTCCGTCGCCACCAGGACCTCAAGGGCACGCTGTAGCTCCGCGAGCGACTCACCCGAGGCGGTGGTGATCCTGGGACCGATGGTGACCGAAGGAGACGCGACCGGCCGGCTGCTTCGGCGTCCTGGTCCGCGGAGGTCCGAACGTGAACCGACTGCTCAAGCTACTCCTCGCCGCTGTGCCCGCGGTGCTGCTGGTCTTCTGGATGCTGCCCGCCAACGCCGGACGCACGGCCGAGGCCAAGGGCGAGCCGAGCCAACCGCTGCCCGCCCACATCGCCGAGGCCCCACCCGAGACGGACTGGAAGGCCCAAGCGCCGTCCTATTGGACGGAGCACCTGAGCTCGGAGGTCGTGCAGGTCTGCCGCGACGGCGGCACCGAGCGCCCCTGGTCGGGCGACCACAACAACACCAAGGCCGAGGGCGTCTTCCACTGCAGCAGCTGCGGCGCAGCGCTCTTCTTGAGTGACGCGAAGTTCGACTCGGGCACAGGCTGGCCGAGCTTCACCCGCCCGGTGGACAATTCGGCGGTGGACCTGCACACAGACACGAGCCTCGGCATGGTCCGCACCGAGGTCACCTGCGCCACCTGCGGCGCCCACCTGGGCCACGTCTTCGACGACGGGCCCCGGCCCACCGGCAAGCGCTACTGCATCAACTCGATCTGCCTGCTGCACCTGGGTAGCTGATCAGCGGCGCAGCCGTGTCCAGGTCGGCGGGCAGCACCGCCGAGGATCAAGCAGAACACGGGAGCATCAGAGTCGCTATCCTCGCCCCCGTGAGCACCGTCTACGAAGAGCTGGCCCGGCGACTCCGGCGCACCGACCTCCTCCTCCTCCGCGCCGTCCGGCGACAGCGCGCCCGCCCCGCGATGCGGGCGAAGGGCCAGTTCTGGGGCTCCGTCATCACCGATGACGAGGTCGACGCGCTGCTCCGCGCCCACGGCGAGATCGACTACCCGGCGGGCAATGACGGGCTCGGGGCCGCCATCGCGGCGAGCGAGAGCCTGCGCGACGCCCGCGGGGGACGACTCGACCGCCTGCGCGACGCCTTCGAGCTGGG
>CALGIB010000961.1 GCA_937915955.1 uncultured Pseudomonadota bacterium | reverse complement strand
AGCTGGTCGCGGGCTCGCCCTCGCGGCAGATCGCCTCGGCCGGTCCGAGGCGCTCGATCCGACCCCCGGACACCAGGGCCGACTGGTCCTCGGCGGACAGGCGGCCCAGCAGCGGGTGCTCGGCGAGGAGCACGAAGAGCTCAGTCACAAGCGCATCCTCTGCACCCAGCGCTCCCACCAGCGCAGGGGCACCGCGGTCTCGGTTGGCAGGTCCTCGATCAGGCGCGGGTCCTCGGCCACCCGCGCCAGCCGGTCGTACATGCCGGTGATGCGCTCGCTCATGCGCCGCTCGATCTCGCCCAGCAGCCAGAGCGCGGCAGGGTGAGCGCCGTCACGGAGCCGCGCGTAGGCCGCGTGATCCAGGCGGAGCACCAGCGCCTCCTCCTCGACCACGGCCGAGGCCGAGCGGGCCTCGCCCGAGATCAGGCCCATGTCCCCCACCACGTGGCCTCGCCCGAGGCGCCCCAGCGGCACGCGCTGCCCGGACTCCAGCATGCGCTCGATGCGGACCCGTCCGGCGGCGACCAGGAAGGCGGCGTCCGAGCGATCCCCGGCGTCGAAGAACACGCTGCCCTCGAGCAGGCGCAGCGTCGTGCCCGCGTCGATCAGCTCGCGCAGGTCCGCGCTGCTCAAGCGCTTGCCGCTGGGGAACGCGCGCAACAGCTCGGAGGGGCTCAGCGCCTCCATCAGCCGCGCCGCCAGGCCTCGATGGCCGAGTCCAGGTCCTCGGCCTCGAACTCGGGCCAGGGGAAGGGGCAGAAGTGGAAGAAGGCGCCGTCCAGGAACCAGAGCGGGAAGCCAGAGACCAGGCCTCCGGCGTCGCCCGTGCGGATGATGAGGTCCATGGGCGGCAGGTGACCCGTCCAGAGCGCAGACCGGAAGATCTCAGGGTCGCTGGTGTCCACGCGCCTGGCGGCGGCCAGCAGCTCCTTGTGTCCGTCGAAGGCGCAGAGCAGGACCAGCTGCTTGCTGCTGTCCCCGGCGTTGTCGTGCATCACGTCCGCGCCCACCGAGAGCTGGGGCGAGACCTCCTCCCAGAGCCCCAGCATGTCGAAGCGGGCCTTGTAGCGCCGGAGCAGCGCCGCGCCGTCGGTGGCCAGCCAGTCCGCGAGCACGCCGATCTCCACGCGTCGGCGAGCCTCGAAGTCCTCGGCGCTGCCCAACCAGACCGTCACCACGTCGACCCCCGCGTCCCAGGCGGCGGCGACGATCGACGACAGCCCGAGCACGCCAGCCGCGTGGCCATGCACCGTGTCCAGCTGACGGGACTGGGCCCAGCGACGGTTGCCCGCCGGGATCAGCGCGAGGTGATGGGGCGCGAGCTTCTCCACGCGCGCAGCCTAGCACGCAGGACCCCGCCGCCTGGATTTCCACACCGGGATCCCGGAGGGCGACCGGGACCTCAACCCCCGATCCACCGGACTGATCCAGCGCACCGACGGGCTCGGCCCCCCTTGATGCGCTGGCCAGGGGATCCATGGAAGGCCTGAGGAGGTTGCCGTGACGACACCCATCGAGGACGGACGGCGGAAGGCGATGCTCCTGGGTCTGTCAGCGCTTCTGGTCGCTGGGGGTACGGCCTGGGTCGCGTGGTCGGTGGTCCACCGCTACCAGTCCGAGGTCGAGCTGGCCCGCCAGCCCTCGGGCCAGATCGAGCTGGTGGTCGCCAGGAGCGAGCTGCCACCGGGGCAGCCCATCAACGCCGGGGACCTGGAGCTGATCGAGGCCCCCGACGAGCTGGCCCTGGGGGACCTGACCTACACCTCGATCGACAAGGTCAAGGGCAAGATCCCGGGCGAGCGCATCCTGGCCGGTGAGCTGGTCAACCGGGGCCGCCTGCTCGAGGGCGGCGCGGTCATGCACGCGGACGCGGCCATCGCGCCCGGCACACGCGCGGTGACCGTCAAGGTCGACCGGGCCGCCGGCGTGGGCGGCATGCTCAGGCCCGGTTTCTTCGTCGACGTCATCGTGACCATCCGGCCAGACACCAAGGAGCTGGACGCCAACTGGGTCACGGAGACGATCCTGCAGGGTGTCCGGGTGGTCGCCGTCAACGAGTGGCTGGACGGCAACCCGGAGCAGGAGGAGGCCCGGGAGCAGGGCCGAGCGCGCCACGTCGACGTCACCCTGGAGGTCGACCCCCTGGAGGCCGAGAAGCTGGCCCTGGCCAGCGCCCGCGGAGAGCTGGTGCTCTCGCTGAGGCACGCGGAGGATCAGGGCCTGATCGACAACGAGGGGCCGCTGGTCACCAACGCCTTGGTCGGCATCGTCAAGGCCAGGCCCGAGCCGAGCCGCCGCACCCGGCACAGCCGCGTGGTGGTGAAGCCCGAGCCCATGACCACGAAGGCCGAGGTGGTCGAGGGGGGCCACACCAAGGTGGAGGAGTTCGACGAGGCGGGCAAGCGCGTCACCCCCGACACCAAGGGTCGCTGAGGTGTCCGCGCCGCCCCGAGAGCTGGTCGCGGTCCTCTCGGCGAAGGGGGGCTGCGGCGCGACCTTCCTGGCGATCAACCTGGCCGGGGAGCTGGCCCGACACGGCGCCCCCTCAATCCTGGTCCTGGACCTGGACTTCTGCAAAGGCGACGTCGGCGGCTTCCTGGACGCGCCAGGCGAGTGCGACGTGCACCAGCTGATCCAGGCCGGGGACCACGTCGACACCGCCATGCTCCGGGGCTGCGCCCGCGACTACGGGGAGGGCGGCTTCCAGATCCTGGTCCAGCCCGAGGATCTGACGAACCTGGACGTCATCGGCCAGGCCGAGACCGTGCCGCTGCTCGAAGCCGCACGCGAGGGCTGGGATCAGGTCATCGTCGACTGCGGCTCCCGCATCGACCCCGCGACCCTGGCCGCCATGCTCGCCAGCGACCGCGTCCTGGTGGTCCTGACACCGGACATCCCCGCGCTGCGCGACGCCAAGCGGATCCTGGCGCTCTTCACCCGGCTCGGCGTCGACACCGACCGCGTCCGCTTCGTGCTCAACAAGATCAGCAGGTCCGCCCGGCTGGACGAGGACGAGGTCGAGGAGCAGCTCGGCCACCCCCTCTACGCCCGAATCCGCCGCGACGAGGAGACCTGCGCGACGGCCGACCTCGAGGGGCGCCTGGTCCGCCACGTGGCCCCACTGTCCGCGCTGTCCCGCGACCTCCGTCGCACCTGGGGATGCCTCGACGAAGCCCCCATCCCCTCACCTCGCATCTCCAAGCGCTGGTCGCTTCCTTGGAGCAGGTAGGCATCCATGAGTCACAGCATCCTCGACGGCCTCGCCAAGAGCCCGGCCTCCACCCCGGTCCGCAGCGACAACGCCTACCTGAAGGCGCTGCACGAGGTCCACGGCGAGCTGGTCCGGCGCGTGGATCTGGCCAGCTTGCGCGCGCTGAGCTCCCAGGACCTGGAGTCCGAGCTCCGACGGCACCTGACGGATCTGCTGCGCAACCGCGACATCCCCTTGCCCTCGAGCGAGCGCGTGCGCCTGGTCGAGGACGTCATCAACGAGATCGTGGGCCTGGGCCCGATCGAGCGTCTGCTGCACGATCCCGGCGTCACCGACATCCTGATCAACACCGAGGAGACGGTCTACGTCGAGCGCGCAGGCAAGCTCGAGCGCACGAACATCCGCTTCCGGGACCGCGCCCACCTGATGCACGTCATCGACCGCATCGTGAGCGCAGTGGGGCGCCGAATCGACGAGTCCTCGCCCATGGTGGACGCGCGCCTGTCCGACGGCAGCCGGTTCAACGCCATCATCCCGCCCCTGGCCTTGGACGGCCCCCTGGTCTCGATCCGACGCTTCGGCGCCAAGCCCATCACCCGCTCGGATCTGGTCCGCCTGAACAGCGTGCCCGAGCCCATCCTGCTGCTGCTCGAGGCCTGCGTGAAGGCCAAGCTCAACATCCTGGTCAGCGGCGGCACCGGCAGCGGCAAGACGACCCTGCTGAACGTGCTCTCAAGCTTCATCCCCGACGACGAGCGCATCGTGACGATCGAGGACGCCGCGGAGCTCCGGCTGCAGCAGCCCCACGTCTGTCGCCTCGAGACCCGACCCCGCAACCTCGAGGGCCAGGGCGAGATCGTGGCCCGGGACCTGGTCCGCAACTCCCTGCGCATGCGGCCCGACCGCATCATCGTCGGCGAGATCCGCGGCGTCGAGGTCATCGACATGCTGCAGGCCATGAACACCGGCCACGAGGGCAGCATCTCCACGGTCCACTCCAACAGCGCCCGGCACGCCCTGGGTCGTGTTCAGACCATGGTCGGCCTCGGCATGGGCAACCTGCCCGGCCCCGCCATCCGCGAGATGATGTCCGACGCGCTGGACCTCATCGTGCACGTGCACCGGCTCCAGGACGGTCACCGCCGCCTGGTCAGCATCACCGAGGTCACCGGCATGGAGGGCGACGTGATCTCTACCCAGGAGATCTTCCGCTTCCGCCAGCGCACGGTGGACCCTGAGGGCAGGGTCCGAGGGACCTTCGAGAGCACCGGGATCCGGCCGGCCTTCACCGCCCGGCTCGAGATGCACGGCATGAAGCTGCCGTCCTCGATGCTGAGCTTCAGCCAGGAGGTCTGACGTGGATCTCTTCCAGGTCTTCTTCGCGCTGACGGTCTTCGTCGGAACGATGCTGGCCGTCACGCTGGGCTGGTGGGCTCTGCGGGTGCGCACCGAAGCGCGCCGGATGCAGCTGGCCCAGCGTGTCGGCTCCGTCACCGCCGAAGACAAGGTGCTCAGGCTGCGCCAGATCGAGGGCGACAGCTGGGGCCTGGCTGGCCACCTGGCTGCCCAGCTGCGGCAGGCCGGCGATCTGCGCACCCCCACTCAGCTCCTCGTGCGCATGATCCTGCTCGGAGGCGCCGGCCTGCTGCTGAGCCTTTGGCTCCTGGATGGGCCCGCGGGCCCGATCGGCGCGGTGCTGACGCTGGCCCCCTACCTGAGCGTCCGGCTCCGGGCGAGCCAGCGCTCGGAGCGCCTGACCGAGCAGCTGCCCGACGCGATGGACCTGATCGCGCGCACGCTGAGAGCCGGCCAGGCCTTCAGCCAGGCCCTCCGCGCCAGCGCCCATGAGCTGCCCTCGCCCATCGGCGACGAGCTCGCCCACGTCAGCGAGGAGCACCGCCTGGGTCGAGACCTGCGCGCCTGCCTGGAGGCCCTGCTCCAGCGCAACCCGGAGAACTGGGAGATGCGCCTGTTCGTCAGCTCCGTGCTGCTGCAGCGCGAGACCGGCGGAAACCTGGTCGAGATGCTGGACCACCTGGCCACCACCATCCGCGAGCGCATCGTGTTCCTGGGCAAGGTCCAGGCCCTGACCGCCGAGGTCCGGCTCTCCGCGCGGATCCTGGGCCTGCTGCCCTTCTTCGTCGCCGGCGTCATCCTGCTGATGCGCCCGACCTACCTGAGCCCCCTGTTCCAGACCGAGCTGGGCAACACGATGGTGCTGGGCGGCGTCATCTCGCTGGCGCTGGGTGCTCTCGCGATGCGGCGTCTCGCCGCGGTGGAGGCCGCATGATCCCCGCCCTCGTCGCTTCC
>CALGIB010000960.1 GCA_937915955.1 uncultured Pseudomonadota bacterium | reverse complement strand
TGTAGCGGTGCTCGGGGAAGGCGAGCAGGAAGATCTCGACGCTCTGCAGCGCCTGCTGGTAGTCCCCCTGCTTGATGAAGGTCCAGCCGATCTCGTAGAGCGCGTCGGCGAAGTACTGCGACTGGCGCGAGATGCGCTGGTAGTACTCGCTGCTGGCCACGAAGTCGCCCTGCTCGTAGTACAGCCGGCCCAGCGCCAGGTTCGCGAGGTCGACGATCTCGCGCTGCTCGGCG
Organism: uncultured Pseudomonadota bacterium; assembly: GCA_937915955.1. Lineage (GTDB taxonomy): Bacteria > Myxococcota_A > UBA796 > UBA796 > CAJQPC01 > JAAESX01. The sequence continues at coordinate 5,287 of CALGIB010000960.1, read as the reverse complement.
GTGTCGACCGAGATGGTCGCGGCGCGCTCGAACTCCGGGATGGCGTCCGAGTAGCTGCCCTCGACCACCAGGATGGTGCCCTGGAGGTAGCGGCTGCGGCCGTAGTACAGGCTGTCCGCGGGGACCTCGCCCAGCATGGCCTTGGCTCGGACGTACTCGCCCTGTCGGTAGAAGCTCTTGCCGACGGTGTAGCGGACGATGTCCGTGGGCTGGACCACGTTCGTGACGATGTAGCGGTCGTAGAGCGCGTAGAATTTGCTGCCCTGCCCGGTCAGCCCGTAGAGCTCAAGCTCGCGCCGGACGGCGTCGCGAAAGAAGGGGTGGTTCGGGCCCGCGGCGATGATGCCGCCGAAGGCCTCGTCCGCGAGCGCGTAGTTGCGCAGCTCGAACAGGCACTCGGCCAGGTACCACTGGCTGTCGGCGAGCAGCGGGCTGCCGATCGGGAAGGCCCCGGACTCGACCAGGGTGAAGAACTCCTTGGCCCCCGTGTCGTACTCGCCGATCAGGTAGTGGTAGACAGCGTTCTCGAAGCGCCGGCGGGCCTCCTCGGCGCCGAGGAAGCCAGCGCGGCGGGTCAGGTCGCGCTCGACCCGCCCCAGGCTGTCCTCGGCCGAGGCGACCTGGAGCTCAAGGCGATCGAGGCGATCGACCGTAGCGGCGTCGGCGGCGAAGGCCTCGCCCACGAAGAGCAGGAGCGCAGCGAGGCCAAGGCCCCCTGCGATGCGGTGAGCCGGGCCCATCTACTCCTCTTCGACCAGCTGAATGGTCTGCAGGTCGTACTCGACCGAGGGGCGATCCTTGAAGCCGACCCCCAGGCCGCGCTTCTCGTCCACGACCACCCGGACCTGGGTCGCTTGACCTTCTTCCGCGGCGAAGGCGTAGGAGCTCTGGACCTTGAAGGTGTAGCCGTCGACGTAGTCGAAGACTCCGAAGCCGTTGCCCTTCAGCACCATGTTGACCGTCAGGTTGTGGCTGCCGGGCGGGATCGCGCCGTCCCAGACCTTGAGCTCCTTGGCCGAGTCCAGGCTGCCGCCGGGGTCGGCCTTGGCGAAGATCGACTGGCCGTCCAGGTAGTAGGCGATGGACTCGAGCCGGTAGCTGGGGCCCAGGTCGTTGACGTGGAAGACCGTGGACCGGGCCCCCGCGCTGCCGCCCTGGATGACGATCTCCTTGAGCAGCTGGAGCGTCGCCTTGGAGCGGAAGACCTGCTCCTTGAGCGTGTTCACGTGCTCCTCCATCGTGCCCAGGCGGCGCCCGAACTGGGGGTCCGTGACGAACTGCTCCGCAGCGGCCTCGGTGGCCTCGTCGACGGTAGGAACCTCGGCCGTCTCGTCGCCTTCCTGGGCGACGACCTGGGAGGTCGTCAGCAGGCCCGCTCCGAGCAAGGCCAGGAGGCTCGTCAGGCGCGCTGCTGTGGTGTTGGAGATCATCCGCTCGGCTCCAGCTTCGTCAACAAGGTCATCTGGGGTTCAAGCCCTGGGACCGGCGTGTCGCTCGCGTTGTTCCCGCCACAATCGACACGCACTCCTCCCAAGGGCTGAGGCCGCTGCATCATAACCGCCACTGCTTCATCGGTGTCAAACAGGGCCTCTTGAGTGGAAAGCCTGGAGATTCCCAGCCCTTTTGACCCCACGCAGCGCCCCCTGCGCTACCCCGATCCTGGCCCCGGAGGGCCTCAGTCCGAGGTCTCCGCGACCATGGCGTCGGCGCCCAGATCGAACATGACGTCGGCGAAGCGATCGTGCGCCTGTCGCGCCCTGGCGATGCTGTAGGGCAGGTCGTTGACGAGGAAGGTGAACGCGAACAGCGAGCCGTCGGCGGCCTCGACGTAGCCGGCGAGGCAGTGCACGCCGTTGAGCGTGCCGGTCTTTCCGCGCAGCTTGCCGATCTGATCGTCCTCGCGGAAGCGGGCCCAGAGCGTGCCGTCGCGCCCGCCGATGGCCATGCTGGCGAGGAACTCGTGCCCCACCTGGGCGTCGCCCATCATGTCCACGAGCACGGCGTTGATGTGCGTCGGCCGGATCAGGACCTCGCGGGACAAGCCGCTGCCGTTGACCAGCGCGTACTCCTCGCGCGGGATGCCCAGCTCGTCGAGGTAGCTCTGGACGACCCGGACGCCGGCCTCGGTGCTGCCCTCGCCCTCGACCTCGGCGCCCAGGGCCTTGAGCACCTGCTCGGCCATGAAGTTGTTGCTGTGCTTGTTCGTGCTCGCGAGGATCTGGCTGAGGCTGACGGAGCGGTGGCGGACCAGCTCCTCGATGCCCCTCTCGGGCAGCTCGCCCTCGAGGTACTTGCCGCGGACCCGGATGCCGCGGTCCTTCATCATGCCCGCGAAGGCCGCGGTGAAGTACGCCTGAGCGTCGGGCACGGAGCGGTAGTACTTCTGGGTCTCGCTCTGCTGCGGGATGCTGCCGGACAGCTTCATCGTGGCCGAGCGGCCCTGGACCTCGCGCTCCATGAAGATGCGACGGCGGGTGCCGGCGGCGCCGGTGACCAGCTGGTTGTCGATCTCGATGACGCCAGGCGCCGGGGTCTCGAGCACGACGCGGGCCGGCCCACCGACGTCCGGGCCCGGTCCTGCGACCACGCCCACGGTGTTGAAGTTCAGCGAGAGCGCGCCGAGGCTGGGGTAGTAGGCCGGGCCGCTCTCCATGTCGGCTTTCTTGTCCCAGCCGGGCACGCCGCTCTCGGGGGTCATGTAGCTGCTGTCGAAGACGACATCGCCCTGGATCGAGGTGATGCCCTCGAGCTGCAGGTCGTAGACCATCTTCCAGAGGTCCTCGATGACCAGGGTCGGGTCACCGCCGCCCACGACGTAGAGGTTGCCCTTCAGCGTGCCGTCGCTCTGGATCTCGCCGTCGGTGGCGAAGAGGGTCTCGAACGTGAAGCTTGGACCGAGCTGTCGCAAGGCCGTGGCCGCGGTGACCACCTTCATCGTCGAGGCCGGGTTCAGCGCCGCGTCGGCGTTCCAGCCGTAGACCTCTTGCCCGCTGCGTACGTCCACGACCTGCAGCGCTACGGTCGAGTCCCGGAACAGCCGGTCCTCGGTCAGGGGCTGAAGGAGCGCCTCGAGCGAGGGCGGCGGAGCCGGCGCGAGCTCACCAGCGGGCGCGGCGATGGGCGCCGGCGTGGGCTGCGGATCCGAGGCCAGCACCGGCAGGGCGACCGTCAGGGCGAGACCCGCGAGGGCGAAGAGGCGCAGGGGGCGAGACATCAGGCGGCTCCGGTCAGGCGGAGGCGGGATCGAGGCGATCGCCGACGGGGAGTTCCGACAGCGTCGGGGAGGGGGCGGTTCATGGGGAGTCGGCGCGCGCCGCCCCCATGGGCAGTGAACTTGGTGATTTCATCACGATCTTCCTGCATTCGCAAGGGCTTGTGGGCAACTCCCTGGCGCGATGTCGAGTAGTACTCTGGACACGTCGAGAGGCGCTCGACGCGCACCGCTTTGCCGCCATGCGGTCAAGATGGCATGTACTCACGGCGGTCGCGCCCGGAGAGATGTCATGCACCTGCTCTTGCTCCTCAGCTCCTCGTCTTTTGCACAGCAGGAGCGCCTGGACGCCCCCGGCGCCAGCTTCTCGTCCGAAGACGGGGCGGCGGCGGCCTGGGTGAACCCGGCAAACCTGGCGTTCGACCCCGATCCCAGCCTGGGCATCTGGTACCGGCAGTCCTTCTCGCAGTTCGACCAGACCTTCGCGGTCTCGACCACCGGCGGCGGCACCGGGCTGGGGGTCATCTACAAGAATGACCAGAACGGCACGCCCTGGTGGGGTCTGAGCAGCAGCCTGGGCGTCAAGCTGCCCGAGAACTTCCGGCTCGGCGCCAACCTGACCTGGAACCTGCCCGATGGGCCGGACAACAACTTCGTCAGCTGGGACCTGGGCGCCGGCTACCGCCCCTTCAGCTGGCTGGGCTTCGGCGCGGTGGCGCGCAACATCGGCAACCCGGCCCCGCAGCACGGCGTCTGGAGCAGCTACGGCCTGGCCACGACCCTGCGCCCCTTCCGCGACCGGATCGAGCTCAGCGCCGACGTGGAGTTCACGGACGACTCCGCCGCGACCGTGCTCGGAAACGACGACCTGACCCGGCTCGGCGCCGTCCTCCGCGTTCGCCCCGCGTCGGGCCTGGCCATCCGCGCGCGCGGCGAGACCAACCCCGCTTTTTCGACCTGGAGCGTCGGGGCGGGTCTGGAGATCTACTTCCGCGGTCTGGGCGGCGGACTCTACGCTGACCCGCGGAGCCAGGACGCGACGGCCTACGTCGTGACCGGCGAGCAGGACGAGACCCTGTTCGGCGCGGGCAAGCGCATCGCGGTCGTGGATCTGGACCGTCCCCTGCCCTACCAGCCCCAGCCCGTGCTCTTCGGGACCTCCTCCGAGTCCTACGTGCACCTGCTGCAGCGCCTGAACGAGGCCGCCACCGATCGGCACGTCAAGGGCATGCTGCTGGACCTCTCGGGGCCCTCGCTCTCCTGGGCCCAGCTCGAGGAGCTGCGCGACGCCGTGGCCGAGGTGCAGGCCGCAGGGAAGCCCGTCGTCGCCTACCTGAGCGGCTCCCCCAGCAACGGCGCCTACTACCTGGCCAGCGCCTGCGACAAGATCTACCTGCACCCGGCGGGCAGCCTGGACCTCATCGGGCTCTCTCTGGAGTCCCAGTTCTTCGCGGGCGCCCTCGACCTGGTCGGCGTCAAGGCGCAGTACGCCAAGCGGGCCGACTACAAGTCCTCGCCCGAGCAGTGGACCAACTCCGAGCCCAGCGACCCCGCGCGGGAGCAGATGAACGCGCTGGCCGACGATCTGTTCGCCGCGCTGGCGGCCGGCATCGCCGAGGGGCGCGAGATGGAGCCCGAGGCCGTGCTGGCCCTCATCGACGAGGGCCCGTTCACCGCGACCGAGGCTCTGGAGAGGGGCCTGATCGACGACCTGTACTACCCCGACCAGCTCGAGGAGGAGCTCGAGGGCGTGTTCCCCAAGGGCTTCGAGCTGGACGACCTCTACGGGGCCTTCCCCGAGACCTCGGGCTGGGAGCAGCGCAAGCAGGTCGCCGTCATCTACATCACCGGCCCCATCGTCGGCGGAGAGTCCTCCTCCGGCGGCCTCCTCAGCGGCGCGAACACGGGCTCGCAGACCGTCATCCGCCAGCTCCGGCAGGCCGCCGAGGACACCCCCATCAAGGCGGTGGTCCTGCGCGTCGACTCGCCCGGCGGCTCCGCCTTCGCCAGCGACGAGATCTGGCGCGCGGTCGAGGAGCTCAAGGAGGAGGGCAAGCCCGTGGTCGTCTCGATGGG
>CALGIB010000959.1 GCA_937915955.1 uncultured Pseudomonadota bacterium | reverse complement strand
CGAGCCGCCCGCGCCGCGCCCCAGCCAGGGCATGACGCGCCGCACCCAGATCCTGCTGGTGCTGGTCGGCTTCACCGGCCTGGTGGTGGGCTTCTCGGCCGGCGTGGCGCTCACCGTGACCGCCTTCGCGGTGCGCAACAGCGGGACGAGCACGATCAGCGCGCCCGCGCCCGGAGAGACGCCGTGAGCCAGGAGCTGGCTGAGCCCGTCGCGAAGGACTCGCTCCCCGTCGCCGTCGTCAAGGCCCTGCGACCGACGCAGTGGTCCAAGCAGGTCTTCCTGCTCGCCGCCCTGTTCTTCTCGCTCGAGTTCAAGAACTGGGACTCGGTGCTGCGCGCGGCCTGGGGCATCGGGGCCTTCTGCCTCGTCAGCAGCACCGGCTACATCATCAACGACGTCCTGGATCGCGAGGCCGACGCCAAGCACCCGCGCAAGCGACAGCGGCCCATCGCCTCGGGGGCGCTTCCGGTGGGCCTGGCCTGGGCAGAGGCCTTCGCCGTCTTCGTCGTCGGCATGGTGGCCGCCTGGTTCCTGGATCCCTGGTTCGCGGCGGTCGCGCTGACCTACTTCGCGAACACGATGCTCTACACGCTGTGGGGCAAGCAGCAGGTCATCCTCGACATCATGATGATCAGCTTCGGCTTCCTGTTCCGGGCCGTGGCCGGGGCGGTGGCCATCGGGGTGTGGATCAGCCCCTGGCTCATCCTCTGCGCCGGCTTCCTGGCCCTGTTCCTAGGCTTCAACAAGCGCCGCGGCGAGCTGGTCGTGCTCTCGGGCAAGGCGGGCGAGCACCGCAAGAACCTGGCCGAGTACACCACCTCGATGCTCGACGAGTTCCAGGCCATCACGAGCTCGGGCACCATCATCAGCTACGCGCTCTACACGGTGCTGGGCTCGCCGAACCCCCTGCTCGTGCTGACCGTGCCCTTCCCGCTCTACGGCGTCTTTCGCTTCATCTACCTGGTCCAGAAGGGCGAGGACGGCGACCCCAGCCACCTGCTCGTGCGGGACCTGCCGACCATCGCGACGGGCGTGCTGTACGGCGTCGTCCTGGTGCTCATCCTGCTCTTCGCCCCGGAGCCGCTGGGGCCCGGCCGCTGGTAGCCACGCTAAAGGCCGCGGGTCAGGCTGAACTCGGGCCGGAAGCGGGCCACCAGATCCGCGCTGGGCGCCGTCGCCAGCACGGTGGCGGGCTGGCCGGCGTCCACGTCGACATAGCGCAGCACGATGTCCAGCTGCTGGCTGCGCTCCGCTCGCTCGTCGGGGAAGCTGAGCTCCAGGCCGGTGCCGAAGTCCACGGCGGGCACGAACTCACACTCCCAGCCCTCGGGCGCCTCGCAGCGGCCGGCGTCCTGCATCGGGATCGCCACCGTCCCCTGGCCGGGGATCAACAGCTCGAGGCGATCCTGTCCCTCCCTCAGCTCGTCGTCGCGGACTCGGATGCCCAGGCTGATGCGCTCATGGTGCAGGCGCGCGGCCACGCCGAAGCTGGCGTCGCGGGCGCCGGTCCAGCTGCCCTCGCCGCTCTGCACATCGGCCGAGGTCTGAACGGCCAGCGCGCGGCCGTCCCACTCGTCCAGCACGCCGTCGATGCGGGCGGGGCGCTGGGTGGCCTCGAGCGAGGCGATGCGGCGGAAGGGACCGGGGTCGGGGGGCTCGTGCAGGAGCTGCGCGGCCAGCAGCTCGCGCACTCCCTCGGCCAGGACGATCGGCTCAGCGGCCAGGGGCAGGCTGAGCTCGACGCGGTCCTCGACCAGGGACAGCCGGAAGCCTTCGCCGGGGCCGGGCTCGTGCACCTCGCCGACCGCGGGCAGCGTGGAAGCCTCCACCGCGATGGCGTGGCCGTCTTCGAACAGCAGGGCGCCCTCTGCGCCTCGCACCACCGGAGGCCGTCCTGGGCGCTCCAGCTCGACGAGCAGGCTGGCCTGTTGGCCGTCCTCGAACAGGACCACCGCCAGGGCGTGCGAGGGCAGCTCGCCCGAGCGCTCGGGCGCCGCGCAAGCCAGCAGCAGGGTCAGGCCGACCAAGACTGAGCCGCCTCCAGGAGGGCGTCGACGTCGGGCAGGTCGGTGACCGCTTCGCCGTAGTGCGCGTAGAGCAGCCGTCCGTCCGGTGCGATCACGAACTCGGCCGGCAGCTGCAGCTGCCCTCGCTCCAGCGCGCCGTGTCCGTGGCGCAAGGCCCGGACCGCCTGGCGCGCTCCCCCCATCGCCAGGCCTCGGAGCGTGCCGATCAGGGCCTTGTCGCCGCCGACCTGAAAGCTCGAGAACAGCTCGCGTGAGGGATCCACGATCAGCGGGAAGAGCATGTGGTGTCGGGGCACGAAGTCCTGGGCTGCCTTCAGCTCGGAGCTGGTGACGGCCAGCACGCCGAAGCCCAGCACGTCGAAGCGGGGCCAGGCCGCCTGGAGCAGGGCCAGCGCCTCGCGCGAAAACGGGGACGACAGGCCTCGAACGAAGCACACGACCTGGGGGTAGCGCCTGGGCGGAACCTGCACGCGCAGCCCGAACACGGGCTGCTTGTCGAAGGCGGGGGCCGTCTCACCTGCGGTCAGCATCTGTGTGGATATACCTGGGATCGGGGAGGCTCGCCCCCCAGGGCTGATCGGACGGGGCGGTCTGCTCGAGGAGCGCCTCGACGCGGGCGCGGATGCGGTCCTCGCCCGAGCCCGGGTTGAAGGGGAAGCAGCGGGCCTCCAGGAAGGCCAGGTAGGTCTCGAGCTCCTCGACCGTGCGCAGGTCCAGGTCCTGCTCCCAGCGGTGCACGGTCAGCTTCATCGGGCGAGTGCGGATCGAGGGGTCGCGGGCAGCCACCTCTCGGGCGCGTGCTGGTAGCGGAGCAGCAGCACGCCTTGCTTGCGCAGGTGCTCCAGTCGCGCCGTCTTCTCGTGGCCGGGCATGCCCCGCTTGCCCACCCGCCGGCGGGCGGTCTTCGGGTCGGCGAGGCCCAGCACGTCGATCCCGCGCAGGCGCGAGTAGAAGCCCACCATCCCGATGCCCGAGGTGGCGAAGGCCCGGGCCTCGGCGGTGATGTTCCAGCGGTGCACCTCGGGCCCTACGATCGGCTGTCCGGAGACCGTCGCGCCCAGCAGGGCCAGCGGCCAGACCCGCCGCCCGAGGCCCAGCTGAGCGAGCACCAGCCACAGGGGCAGAGTGACCCCGAAGAAGCGGCCGTGCATGAAGTCGGCGCCGACCTTGGCCACGTAGAGGTGGTAGCTGAGCAGGCCGAGGCCCAGGAAGACCGCCAATGGGCGCTGCCAGCGTCAGAGCCGTCGAGCGCCCCCCACCCAAGCGCCTATCGCGGAGCCTCACCGAGGGAGCTATGAAGGCTGCCGGAGGCCACATGCTGCTGCTCGCCCTTGCCTGTGTCGGGACCGACCCCGGAGATGGAACCCCCCACGACAGCGTGGACTCCGAGTCCCTGGGCCCTCAGCCGCCTACCCCCGCCGCCTACGCCGGGACCTGCCCGGCCTTCGGCGACAAGACGGACTTCGAGTCCGCTGGCTACACGCGCAAGGTGCTGGTGCGCCTGCCGGCCGACCCCGTCGGCGCCCCGGTCTGGTTCAACTGGCACTGGCTGGGGGGCAGCGCCAACCAGGGCCTGCGCTACCAGGAGCTCGAGCTGGCCACGGACGCCGGCTTCATCGTGATCGCGCCCGACAGCCGCGACGACGAGCCCTTCGAGTGGCCCTTCGTCGAGGGTGACGACCCCACGCCGGACCTGCAGCTCTTCGATGACCTGCTGTCCTGCCTGCACGAGACCTACCAGGTCGACCTGAACCGCGTCCACTCGACCGGGATGAGCGCCGGCGGCCTGTGGACCACCTACCTCCTCATGAACCGCAGCACCGTGCTGGCCTCGGCCGCCCCGCTCTCGGGCGGCACCCAGCCCTTCCAGCCCTACACGACGCCGGAGCGCGACCTCCCGGTCCTGATCACCTGGGGTGGCCCCAGCGACCTGTACAACGGACTCAGCTTCGCGCTGGCCAGCACCGATCTGTCCGAGGCGCTGATCGAGGACGGTCACAGCGTCGCCCACTGCGTCCATGACGACGGACACAACCTCCCTCCGGGCGGCACCGAGTACACCATCCGGTTCTTCCAGGACCACCCCTGGGGGACCGAGACCGTCAGCTTGAACGGCGACGCCTACCCCGACTTCTGTGGGATGCCCCAGTGAGCCTGCTCCTCCTCCTCTTCGCCTGCGAGTCCCCGGTCTGCACCCTTCAGATCCAGGACGCCCACCAGTCCTGCCAGGTCGACGAGGACTGCGCCGTGGTCGCGACCGACTGTGACCAGGGCTGCACCTGCGCCGCGGTGAGCCTCGAGCACCTGGCCACCTACCAGGGAAAGACGGCCGTCGACTGCGGGCAGGGCTGCTCGGCCGAGCCCTGCACCCAGGACTGCACCCAGACGCTGGATGTGCTGTGTCGTCGCGACGTCTGTGAGACGGTCAGCGGCGGGAGCGACACCTTCGCCCGCTGAGGGGGCCCCGGTCGCTGACCGGGCGCAGGCGTGAGCTGGCACGCGGCTTGCCATAGGGCCCGGCGAGGAGGCGCCCTTTTGGCCCAGGACATCAACCTGCGAGACGGCTCGCGGCGCTACATCTACCCGCTCTGGGTCAAGGGTCGGTTCCAGTCGCTCCGCAAGGTGACCTTCCTGGTGCTGAACCTGTTCTTCTTCGTGATGCCCTGGCTGCGCGCGGACGGCCAGCAGCTCGTGCTCGCGGACCTTCCCGGTCGAAAGCTGCATATCTTCGGCTCGATCTTCGGCCCCCAGGACACCATCCTCGTGGTCCTGACGCTGCTGTTCGCGGCCTTCCTGCTGTTCCTGGTGACCAGCCTCTACGGGCGCATCTGGTGCGGCTACGCCTGCCCGCACACGGTCTTCCTCGAGTCCTTCGTCCACAACGTCGAGCGCTGGATCGAGGGCAACCGCGGGCAGCGCATGGCGCTCGACCGGCAGCCCTGGGACGCGAACAAGATCCTGAAGAAGGGCGCAAAGTGGGCCGCCTTCCTCGCGATCACCACGGCGGTCTCGATGACCTTCGTGAGCTGGTTCGTGGACGCGCCGACCCTGTGGACGCTGAACGCCGGCTCGGGCGCCTACGGGATGGTGGGCTTCCTGTCCTTCGTCGGCTTCCTCGACATGGCCTGGTTCCGCGAGCAGTTCTGCAACTACCTCTGCCCCTACGCCCGCTTCCAGGGTGTGCTCGCCGGCCCTCAGAGCTGGACCGTGGGCTACGACAAGGGCCGGGGTGAGCCTCGCAAGGAGCGAGGTCGAAAGCAGGCTCCCGACGATCTGGGTGACTGCATCGGCTGCAACAAGTGCGTCAGCGTCTGCCCCACGGGCATCGACATCCGGGACGGCTACCAGCTCGAGTGCATCGGCTGCGCGAAGTGCATCGACGCCTGCGAGCCCATCATGGGCAAGTACGGGAAGGAGAACCTGGTCCGCTACTCCACGGTGGCCCTGGATCTGGGCCTCGAGACCAGGCGCTTCCCCGTGCGGCCTGTGGCATACGGCACACTGCTTGCGGTGATCGCCACGGCGTTCATCGTGCTCGTCAGCCAGCACACGGTGCTCGACGTGGACATCCGGCGGGCCGACGGCTCGCTGTACACGGTGGACGCCGACGGGGCGACGCGGAACACCTTCCTCATGTCGCTTCAGAACCGGGACTCCGCGCCCGTCGAGCTCCACGTCGAGGTGCGGGGCCTCGAGGGTGCCGAGGTCATCGTGCCGCCGATCCACCTCGAGAGCGGCGCCACAGCGCGCGTGCCCGTGGTCGTGCGCATGCCGGCTGGCGCTGAGCTCGGGCGCACGGTGCCCTTCGAGGTCGTCGTCTCGGGCTCGTCTGAGCCGCTCGTCCGGGACGCCACCTTCAAGACGGGGGCTCAGACGGGCGGCTGATCCCGCGGGCGCGATCAGGTGCCTTCGATCTC
>CALGIB010000958.1 GCA_937915955.1 uncultured Pseudomonadota bacterium | reverse complement strand
AAGAAAGTGATGAGCACGCCCCCGGCAAGGCTTGCCAAGCTTCGCAAGCTGATGCGGCAGGTGGACGCCTACCAGGACTACCACCGCTTCGAGCTGGCCAACGACGACGCGCTGTGGTGGTACGAGATCACAGGCGGCAAGCGGCCGCCCAGCCTGGTCGGGCGCTACCACCGCTGGCACCAGCGCAACCCGCTGCTCACGCCAGAGCTGGACCTCGACGACGCCGAGGCCGCCCGTGAGGCCCTCGCGCGCGCCAAGGTGGCCTCGGTGGATCAGGACGACCTGGGCTACCTGAGCTGATGCGCCTTCGCGTCGTCGCCTATGCGATCAACGGCCGCGGCATGGGCCACCTGGTCCGCCAGCTGGCCATCCTCCGGTGGATCCGGCGGGTCTGCGCCCTGCTCGAGATCAAGCTCGAGGCCTGGGTCCTGACCAGCTCCGAGGCCGACACCCTGGCCCGGCGCGAGGGCTTCGCGGCGCTGAAGATGCCCAGCAAGGCCATGCTGCGCGACGCGGGCATCGAGCCCAACCGACAGCTCGCGGTCTCCCGGGCCTGGGTGCTCAACGCGATCGCCGGGCTGTGCCCGGATCTGCTGCTCGTCGACACCTTCCCCAGCGGCAGCTTCGGTGAGCTGATCGCCGTGCTCGAGCTGGCGAGGCGACGGGTGCTGGTCCAGCGCGAGGTGCGCCCGGACTTCGAGGCCGAGGAGAGCTACCAGGCCCTGTTGCCGCTGTACCACCGGCGCATCGTTCCCCACAGCGGCGGCGTCGGTCCCATCCTGCTCCGCGAGCCCGAGGAGCTGCTGCCTCGCGAGGAAGCCAGGAAGATCCTGGGCGTCCCCGAGGGTCGCCGGGCCTTGTACCTGACCCTGGGCGGCGGCGGCGATCAGGCCGCTCCGCAGCTGCTGCCCAAGCTGGTCGAGAGCCTCGGCGCCGAGCACCACCTCGTCGTCGGCGCGGGGCCGCTGTACCAGGGGACCGAGGTCCGAGGCCCGGGCGTCACCTGGCTGTCCCGCTACACCCCCTCCGAGCTGCTGACCGGGGTCGACGTCGCGGTGGCGGCCGGTGGCTACAACAGCTTCCACGAGCTGATGGCTGCCGGCGTGCCGACCGTCTTCCTGCCTCAGCCGCGCATCGCGGACGACCAGCTGGCCCGGGTCCGGACCGCGGTCGAGGCGGGGGCCGGCCGCCTGGCGAGGAGCTGGCGCGAGCTGCCGTCGATGCTGGAGCGCGCGGGCTCGCCCGAGGCGTGTCGAGCGCTGGTCCCCCGCGGAGGCGGTCTCTCTGCGGCGCTGGCCGCGCTCGAGGGGCTGGTGCCCGAGGCCGACCTGGAGCTCGCCGGGCGCGTGCTGCAGGGGCCGGTGCTGCGCATCCTGGGCCGCAGCGGCACCCAGGGCCTGGAGCTGCTGAGGCTGTTCGCGGGCGGCCCCCCTCGTCAGCAGGCACAGCGGCGGGCGCTGTTGCTGGAGCTTCGCGACCAGGGCCAGGACGTGCGGCTGCCCGAAGAGGGCGACGCGGCCGCGGCGGTCGAGGCCTTCGCGATGCTCTGCGAGGAGCTGTCGCTGGACCTCGAGACCGCCCTTGGCCTGGCCTCGGCGCTCGCCAAGAAGTTCCCGGCGGCCTCGGGCGGCGATCTGCTCCGGGCTTGCCAGACCCTGTTCCGGGCCTGGGCGCCCTTCGACGACTGGATGGGCGCGGTGTCCATGCTCAGGGCCGTGCCGACCCAGCGCTCGGGCTACGGCCTGGGGGGCTTTGCGCGCGATCTGGCCGCCTGGCTGGGATCCCAGGACGACCTCTTCGACGCGCTGCGCGAGTTCGCGCGGCTCGAGGACCACGGCCGACGCACGGTCGCCGCGGTGCTGCACGAGCTGAACGCGTGAACCCCCAGCAGGCCGTGGTCGAGGGCATCCGAGCCGGGCGTCCGCGCGTCGGTCCCCAGACCGTGCACGTCGACATCACCAACGGCTGCAACGCGGCCTGCGTGACCTGCTGGGACCACAGCCCGTTGCTGGCGGAGGGCCGCAGCAACGACTGGAAGCGGCGACGGATGAGCCTGCCTCTCTTCCTGGATCTGCTCGAGCAGCTGGACGCGCTGGGCTCGGTCCGCGCGGTCATCCTGAGCGGGATGGGCGACCCGCTGACCCACCCGCAGGTCCTGCCGATGATCGCGGCCGTGAAGTCCAGGGGCTGGCACCTGACCGTGCTGAGCAACCTCGTCGCGGCCACGCCTGAGTTCGTCGACAGCGGCGTGGACGAGGTCCTGGCCGGCGTCCAGGGGGCCACGCCCGAGGCCTACATGGCCTTCCACCCGGGCTGGACCGAGCGTGAGTTCGGCCGGATGTGCGGCATGCTGCGCAAGCTGGATCGGGCCGGCGTGCGGACCAAGCACGTGCAGGTCATCAACCGCGACACGGCCGGTGAGCTGGTCGAGATGGTGCGCTTCGGCAAGCTGTTTCGAGCCGCTCGCGTCAACTTCAAGCTGGCCAGCCTTTACGGCGGCACCGAGGCCTGCTCGATCACCGCCGCGCAGCGCGACGAGCTGCGAGACAGCCTGGTCCCCCGCGCGCGCGATCTGGCCGACAAGCTGGGCGTGGCGACCAACCTGGACCTGTTCGGGGCCCAGGTCGAGGCCGCCTGCCAGGACCTGCGGCGCACCACGGACATGGCCGCGATCGGCTGCTTCATGGGCTTCGTCTACACCCGCGTCACCGTCGACCGGGAGGTGCTGTACTGCTGCAACACCAAGGTGCAGGTCGGCACGCTGCAGCGCTCGACGATGTCGGAGCTCTGGGCCGGCGAGCGCTGGCAGGCCCTGCGCGAGCGCCTGGCCGCCGGGCGCCTCTTCTCGGGCTGCGAGGTCTGCGGCAAGGTCGAGCAGAACCGCAAGTGGGCGGCTCGTTTGGCCGCTCCCGGAGTGGTCGGGGCGTAAGTTCGGGAAACGCGAACTTGCTCGCCGAGCAGCGGGTGGTCAGCCCGTAAGTTCGGGTTTCGCGAACTTGCTCGTCGAGCACTCCGCCCGGGGTGGCGAAGGTTCGGCAGGGGGTGCCGGATTCTTGGACACCCCTTCGCCCCAAGTGGCTGAAAAGTCGTTGGCACGCCGCGTGCTTCGGGCGCGGCCATGCTTCACCTCACCGCGCGCACCGTCCACGGCCGTCCCCTCCACGACCCCCAGGTCGCCCGCAAGCTTTGGGGGGCGCTGTCGAAGGCCTTCCCAGAGGCCATGGCGTGCTGCCTGATGGGCAACCACCTCCACCTGGCCGTCGAGGGGGAATCGGGCCGAGCCCAGAGGGCGCTGCGGGCGATCCTGGGCCGGACCAAGGGCGACTGGGAGCCGGTCCCAGCTGCCAAGGTCGTCCCGGACAAGCGCGACAAGGTCCTTCGGGAGCTGCGCTACATCCACCTCAATCCCTGTCGCGCGGGGCTGGCGAAGGACCCGCTGGCCTGGCCCTGGTCTACGCATCGGGACGTGCTGGGCGCGATCACGGAGCCCTGGGTGTCGGCCCGGCGCCTCGACCACCTGATCGAGGCCGAGGCCTTCCACCGCTACGTCTCGGCGGACCCGAGCGTCGCGATCGACGGCACGCCGGTGCCGAGGATCAGCGTCGCCCGCTATCAGCACCCGCTGGCCGAGATCGCGCTGGCGGCGCTGAGCTCGACCCGCTCGGAGTCGGCGGACTTGCGTCGTCGCAGGCTGGCGCGCCGGGTCTTCCTGCAGCTGGCTCGCGAGCAGGGCTGGACGAGCAGCGAGCAGCTCTCGGCGCTGTGTGAGGTGACGCCTCGCGCGGTGCAGAAGGCCTGGGCGGCCGCGCCGATCTATGGGGCAGCGCGGCTGTGTCTGCACGACGAGCGGCTACGTCGGGTCCGCTAGGTCAGAGCTCCAGCTGTTCGCCGTCCCGCTCGACCACCACGGTCACTCCAGGAAAACCCGTCGCCCCCAGCAGCGTCTGGGCCAGCTGCTCGCCGAGCCCGGGCAGGACCTCGGCCGGGTCCACGCCGAAGAGCTCTACCGCGACCAGCACGTCGCCCTCCTCGATGCCCTCTGGGGCCTCGTCCCCGAGCGCGCTGACCACCATGCGGCCGTCCTCGCCTGGCTCCAGGGCCAGGTCCGCGGGGGTGGGCTGGACCAGCCTGACCTCGGCCCGCTCCTCCAGGTCGACCTCGACCCGCTCCAGCGGCGAGGCGGCCAGGAAGACCTGGTAGCTGCCTGGGGGCAGCCCCCGAATCACGAAGGCGCCGTCCTCGTCGGTGCGGGCGCTGCCGACGCCGCCAGGCTGCTCGCCCTCGTAGGAGACCGCGGCCACGGCCACCCCCGAGACGGGCTGGCCCTCGACCTCGTCTACCACGGTCCCCAGGATCTCGGATCCCCCGTAGACCTCTACGTCGCCCAGATCCACGCGGCCCTCGACCCGCAGCGGACCCAGCGTGCGCTCGGCCCCGTCGGCCTGCACCCGGAAGCGCCAGATCGCCTCGTCCAGGTTGTCGAGCTCGAAGCGGCCGTCCGGATCGCAAGCGCCCAGGCGGACGCTGAGCCCGCCCAGGCCCACCCCGATGCCCTCCGTGCCCTGGATCGAGCAGCCGGCGGGCTGACCGTCCACCAGGACCCGGCCGAACACCGCGCCCGGAGCGCGCAGGTCCAGCCAGGCGACCTCGTCCTCGGGGCGGACCAGGACCGAGGTGCCGCCGCCTCGGACCGCGGCCTCACCCATCGGGCAGCGGCAGGTCACTGAGCCACCCATCTCGAAGCAGATGGAGCCCATCGGTGAGCGCGGCGTGGTGCACATCACCAGGGGCAGCTCTCCGCAGGAGTCGCGCTCCAGCCCGGCGCAGAAGACCTCTACGACGTGAGCGGGCTCCAGCACGATGTCGTGCTCGACCTCGAGCGCGCCATGGGGCACGACCACCAGATCGCTGGTCGGCTCGTGGCGCTCGCACTCGACGTGCACCGGGATCAGCCGCGCCGGCTCGAGCAGGGCGCTGTAGCGACCCTCGGCGTCCGGGGTCGCCATCGGACCGGGGGTCAGGATGGCGCACCCCGTGACCGGGGCGCCGTCCGGCTCCGAGGTCCGCCCAAACAGCCGCAGACCTGCCTTGAGCTCGATCTCGACCCGCTCGCCGTCGACCGCGTCGTGGAAGAGCAGCGCCGCGGGGTAGTCGGGGTGGAAGGCCTCGATCCGCAGCTCTCCGCAGCCGATGGTCAGGCTCGCCAGGCCGTCCTCGTCGGTGCGCGCGGAGGCCGCGGCGCGCTCGCCCTGGAGCAGCTCCACCTCGACGGCGACCTGCGGCAGAGGCTGGCCCGAGGCCGCGGCGCGCAGGCTCAGGGTGCAGTCCCCGGCGAGCACGAACTCCAGATCGTCGCGGTCCTCGCGCAGCCCTCGGGAGGGC
>CALGIB010000957.1 GCA_937915955.1 uncultured Pseudomonadota bacterium | reverse complement strand
ATCGCCGCCCCCGAGACCGCCGCGCGCATCCAGGACGAGATCGCCGACGGTCGGGAGGTCGGCCTGGTGGGCACGCCAGCGCTGTACGTGAGGGGGCTGCACCCCACCGACGAGTGGATCGCGATGGAGGCCGCCGCCGAGGGTGCCTATCTGCTCTTCCAGGCCGTCAAGCAGGACGGCGTGGTCCTGCCTGCCGCGCCGCCGCCGCCGGTCGAATGAGCCGTTGGTTCGAGCTGCGCGCGGTGGTCCCGCGCGTGCGCATGGACCGGCTCAGTGAGCTGGCCTTCGCCCACGGCGCCAGCGGCGTACAAGAGGACGTCGCGCCGGGTCACCCCGTCCGCTACCGCCAGCCCTGGGACACCGAGGAGCCTCCGCTTCCGATGCTCTGCCTGTTCAAGGCGTGGTTCGACGAGGACGCGCTCGAGCAGGCCAAGGCCGCGCTGGCCCCCGAGGTCCCGGAACTCGAGCTCCTGACCGTCGACGAGACGGACTGGGCCGAGAGCTGGAAGGTGCACCACCACCGCATCGTGATCAGCGACCGGCTCGCTGTGACGCCGCCCTGGGAGGCGCTCCCTGGCGACCTCGTGATCCCCCCGGGCCAGGCCTTCGGCACCGGCAGCCACCCCACGACGCTGGCCTGCCTGGGGGCCATCGACCGCCTCGCCGACGGCTGTCGACGCTGCCTGGACGTGGGCTGCGGCTCGGGCATCCTGGCGCTGGCCGCGACCAAGCTGGGGGTCCCCTCCGAGGGCATCGACATCGAGCCCGAGTCGGTGCGCGCCGCCATCGAGAACGCCGACACGAACGGGCTCGACGCCCGCTTCTCGGCGACACCGCTGCAGGACGTGCGCGGCACCTACGACCTGGTGGTGGCCAACCTCTACGCCGAGGTGCTGACCCAGCTCGCCCCGGAGCTGCTCCGGGTCAGCAGCCGGCACCTCGTCCTGGCGGGGATCCTGGCCGAGCGAGCCGGCCCCCTGCTCGACCTGCTCTCCCCTCCCCTGGCCATCCGGGCCGAGGTCCGCGAGGGCGACTGGCTGCACCTGCACCTGGAGCGACTTTGAGGCGCTTCGCGGCGCCCTCGCTGCCGGGACTCGGCCAGCGCGTGCGCCTCGACGCCGACGTCAGCCACCACCTGCTCCACGTCACGCTGGTCCCGCGCGGTCACCGCGTGCTGCTCTACAGCTCCGGCCAGGAGCTCGAGGCCGAGCTGGTCGACGTGCTGGACGGACAGGCCGTGCTCGAGGCCCGGTCCGAAGCGAGGCCGATCCAGCGCGGGCGCCGCCTCGTCCTGATCGCCGGGCTGCCGCGCAAGCCCGCTTGGGAGCGCACCCTCCGCATGGGAACCGAGCTCGGCGTGACCGAATTCCGGACCTTCGTCGCTCGCCACTCGGTGGCCAAGGGCGACAAGCTGGAGCGCTGGTCCAGGATCTGCGGAGAGGCCGCCCGCCAGTGCGGTCGCGGCGATCTCCCGGGGGTCGCAGCGCCACGGAGCCTTCGTGAGCTCCTCGAGGGGCTGCCGGACCGACGCCTGCTGCTCCACCCAGGTGCCGCAGCGCTCGCCCCCGAGGCGGGTGACCTGGCTCTCTTGATCGGCCCGGAGGGAGGTCTGCACGAAGACGAGGTCGAGCTCGCCCTGGCCAACGGCTTCCAGGCCGCCGGACTGGGCCCCTGGGTCCTGCGCTCGGACACCGCCGCCGTCGCGGCGCTCGCGCGCTACGCCCTGGGCTGACGCTCAGTCCGTCATCTGGATCGTGACCTCGATCGACTGGCTCCCGATCAGATCGTCGCGTGTGGTGTCCCAGGCCTCGGCAGAGAACGAGATCGGCTCGTCGATCGCGGCCTTCTGGTACTGCCGCGCCTCGGGGTCGAAGGGCGAAGCGCCGACGGATGTGTACTCCGAGCGCGGCGCGTCCAGGTAGGCCGTGCCGTGAAAGAGGGACTCCCGAGCCCGGATGTGGGCCTGCCCGCTGGCCCAGGTGACGGTGAACAGATGGAACATCGCCACCAGCACCACGGCGATGCCGAAGGAGAGCATCATCGTCTCGACCGCGGACTGGCCGCGCCGCCGATTAGTGGCGGAGCGCATCGGCATGGGCCTTCCACTGGGACGCCGAGGCGAAGAACGCGTCTCGGGGGTTGGTGCTGGCGCTGGCACCATCAGCCTGCGTCGAGCTGCTCCACTCACCTACGCCGGCCAGCCGCGCGCGGTACTCGTCGACCATTGCCAGCTTGGCGAACTCGGTGCCCTGGCCCGCCCAGTAGGGACCGATCGGGTTCGTGTTGCCCGTCCGCTGGGCATCCGAGGCCCGGGTCGGACCGACGGACCCACCAAAGGGCTTGGCCACGCCGACCGCGACCATCCGGTCGTCGCCGCCCGTGCTGCTGGCGCCGAAGTAGCCACCGTCTCCGCCGCCCGAGCTGTACGCGATGTCCAGGTAGGCGGCCCGCATGGTGCCCGAGGCCTCGGCCATCACCCAGACGTCGGGCTCATCGCTGTCCTTGTAGTACCAGGACCGCAGCTCGTGGGTCTTCTCCGAGGGCACCACGCCGACGGTCTGGCAGCCCACGACCAGGCCCGGGCACTGGAGCAGGACCGGGTAGTTGAACTTGGTGTCCTGCACACGGACCAGGTTGGCCACCGAGGGTTCGCTGATGAAGCCGTTGAGCAGCGTGCCCTCGACGGTGTACACGCCCTTCATGCTGGCTGCGTTGGGCCCGGTGTGCATGAACGAGCCCGAGTTGGACAAGCCGGAGACGTTCGCGTCCATCGTGTTCAGCGCGGACTGCAGAGCCGGGTCCACCGCGCGGGCGTAGGTCGCTTCGCGCCGGAAGTCCTCGGCCAGGACCTCGATCTCGACCCGGCAGGCGCTGATGAAGGCCTCGGCCACGAGGCTCTGCGCGCGGCAATCGCACTGGTTGGGCCAGGGCTGACCGATGAGCCGGTCGCGACACGAGGCGACCTTGTCGACGATGCGCTGGTTGAGCACGACCAGCTTGTTGAGCTGCTGCGCCTCTCGGTAGGCCGCCGTGTAGGCCGCCGCGTCTGCCGCGTTCTGCATGCGGATCTTGTCGTTCACGAGGATCCCGACGTTCGTGGCGAGCGCGACGAAGATGACCAGCGTGAACATGCAGAGCGCGATCAGGACTGCGGCTTGTCCTGAGCGGTG
>CALGIB010000956.1 GCA_937915955.1 uncultured Pseudomonadota bacterium | reverse complement strand
CGGCGGCCTGGAGATCGTCACCCGAGAGGTGATGGCCCAGGCCGACATTGAAATCGACTGGGCAGACGTGACCCTGGACCTGCAGGGCCACGAGGTCGACCCGCTGACCGACGTGGCCATGGCGACGCTCTTGGCCTTCCGCATGCCCCCGTCCGAGGTGGTCGAGGCGCTCAGCAACAACGCCCTCGACCAGTCGGACGTGGCCCTGTTCATCACCCGCGACGTCGAGCCCGGCGAGACCTCGGCCAAGCTCAGCGAGTTTGGTCTGTTCGGCAACGACATCGACATCGAGGAGCAGTTCAGGGCCGAGGTCGCGGACATCTGGATGCTGCTGATCCAGTCCACCACGACCCCCGGCATCGGCACGCTGCAGATCATGTTCCTGGACGTCTCACCCGACTACACCGCCACCTCGGTCTCCTTCACGAACACGGACACCACGCTCGAGTTCGTAGTGGATCTGGACATGGACCAGCCGCTGGCGCCGGTCGACAAGACCTCGGTCATGCTGGACTGGTCCGCGCTGACCACCGACGGCCTGGGCGGGGACTTCGTCTCGGGCAACATCGACTCGATGATGCTGGCTCGCTACGACGAGGAGCCGGACGAGTTGGCCGAGCAGTTCCTGGATCTCGAGCTCATCGCCGAGGATCTGTATCAGGTGCCGCTGGAGGGGCAGACCAGCTACGACACCGCCGAGATCGAGGGCTTCGACGGCTTCACCAAGGTCGGGACCTGGGTCCTGGCGCTGCGCTGCAGCACCTGCACGAACCCGGCCCCGCCCTTCCTCACCATCCTGGACGTGCGATGATCTGGCTCTCGCTGAGCCTGGCCTGCCGCCCGGGGAGCGACACGGACAAGCCAAGCGAGAGCGCCGGCCTCGAGACCGGCGTCATCCGCCACAGTGAGGAGACCGGGGTGGACGACAGCGTCGCCCCCACCGGCCCCGTCGGTCACGTCATCGTGCTGGTCATGGACGGCACCCGCATCGAGGAGTCCTTCGGGGACGAGGGCGGCGTCAGCAGCGCCTCGGGGGACGAGACCCAGGACTTCCTCCCCACACTCCGCACAGACCTGCTGCCCCTGGGGACCCTGGTCCGCCCCGGCGTCGCGGCGGGCGTGACCATCACGGCCCCCGGACACTGCGACCTGGTCCTGGGCACGCGCCTGCCCTACGGCAACTACGGCATCGACGGCAGCCTGGAGACCGGGCTGTACCGGCCGCCCCTGCCTACCCTGGGCGACCTGCTCCGGCAGCAGCAGGACGCCAGCGTGAACAGCACCCAGGTGGGCGGCAACGCCAGCCTGCTGGCCGGGCTGACCTGGAGCATGTACCCCGGGGTCGAGGCCAGCGGCGACTACCTGTTCGTGGAGGACCCGAGCGCTCCCGGCACCGCGCTGAACGACGACGTCGAGGCGCTGGAGGCCCTACAGCAGGCCCTGAGCGAGGAGGAGCGACGCCTGGTCGTCTTCAACCTGCACAGCATCGACCGCGGCGGCCACTACGGCGCGATCGCGGCCTACCCCGACAACGTCAAGCGGGTCGATGGGCCCATCCTCGCCTTCTGGGACTGGCTGCAGAGCACCGAGCCCTACGCCGACGACACCGTGCTGGTGCTGGTCTCCGACCATGGCCGACATCGCTGGGGCGAGACCGAGGACTGGCGCAACCACGGCGACCAGTGCGCGGGCTGCCGCGAGGTGCCGATGTTCCTGGTCGGCCCCGGGATCGCCTCGGGCGTACAGGTCGACAGCCCCCACACGCTCGAGGACCTGTCCGCCACCCTGGCCGCCCGCCTCGGGCTGCGACAGGACTACGGCTCCGGCAAGACCATCGACGCCGCCCTGCACGTCGACGAGGAGCACGCCCCCTCGGGCACCCCCCGCTTCGTCGTCAGCGGACGGGCGCTGCTCGAGGAGACCCTGTCCGAGGGACGCTCGGTCATCACCGTCGATGGCGCTCAGCTCTCCGGCGCCGAGGCCCTGATGGCCGAGATGCCCGTGGCCTCCTCGACCGAGGACGGCGGCGAGGTCCTGTGCTGGCGGGAGCTGACCATCGGCAGCGCGACGGACCGGGACTGGCCCTGGACCGGCGAGTGCCGCTCGCGCCGGGCCGAGGACAGCACCTGGTCCGAGCTGGACTTCCCGCTCGAGACCGTCAGCCCCTACTTCGAGCCGGCCCTGGTCCACGACGACCGCAGCCGCCTGTTCCTGGCTGTCGTCGACTCGCCCAACGGCAACATCGAGCGGCCCGCCGAGCTGGACTTCGCCGTGCGCTTGCTGCGCTGGACCCCCACCCAGCGCTGGGAGGGCGCCGACCAGGGCAGCAAGGACGTGTCGCTGGCCACCCACCCCTCGCTGGCCATCGACGAGGGCGGCGACCTGCTGCTGGCCTACGCCACCGCGGACGCCCAGACCGCCGACCGGACCAGCCGCCACATCGCGCTGCAGCGCATCCGCTGGCTGCCCGGCCAGTCCCAGCAGTGGGCCAAGGCCTGGTCCAGCCCCAGCACGGACGCGGACGGCAAGGAGTACGGCCGGGCCGAGCGCCCCGTCGTCTGGGTCTCCGAGGGCCTCACGCAGGTAGCGTGGCTGGCCTACGCCACGGACGGCATCAGCCTGCTGACCTCGCGGGACCAGGACGGCTGGACCGACCCGCTCGTCCTGGACGATCAGTCCGTGCTGGGCCACATCACCCCGCGGGTGGCCGCCGACGTGGTCTGGTACGCGCGGCTGTCCGAGGCCGGCACTGTCGAGATCTGCGGCGCCGGGGTGGCGGCCGAGGCCAGCCCTCTCTGCGAGGACACGGGCCAGGCGGCCATCTTCGACCTCGAGGTCCAGGACGGCGTGGTCTACGCCAGCCTGGGTCAGGCCGGGGCCTGGACGGTGAGCCAGCTGTGACCCTGCTGGCGCTGGTCCTGGGCTGCACCCGGGCCGAGGGCCCGGAGCCTGGGCTTCCACCCGCCCCCGAGGCCGACCTCCCCTCGCCGCTCTGGCAGGAGCTCGCGAGGCAGACCGTGGCCGCGCGGGACAGCACGGGGCTCGGCGGGCTGGAGCTCGCATCGACCCTGATCCCTGTGCCTCGTATCGGCGAGCTGCTGGTCGCCGAGACCGGGGCAGGACGCCTCTGGCGGCAGAACGCGTTCTATGTCGTGCCGGACGCCGGGGTCTGGGTGACCCAGGACATCCGCGAGGTCGGCGGCTGGACCCCGCAGGGCTGCGTGCTGACCAGCTCGGGCCTCTGGCAAACCGGAGACTGTACGGGATACGAGGACGCGCCCGAGGGCTGGACCTTCCACCACGGCGGCTTCGCCAGCGCGCCCGGGGACATTCGATACGGACTGGCCCTGGAGGACCTCGTGCTGCTCACCGGGCCCGGCGCCTGGGTGCTGGACGCCAGCGTCGAGGACAGCCTCTCCGACGAAGGGCCCTACAGCTACCTGCAGCACCTCCGCGGGGTGCAGGGGGCGCCCCGAGGAGCCCGCCCCTGGGGCGCGGGCCTGATCGAGGACAGCGGCCAGACCTGGCGGATCGAGGGCCTCGACAGCCTCTCCCCCAGCGCGGTGTCGGACGACCTGCTGGACGTCCAGGTGCTGGGCGAGGGCATCGCATGGGGCACAGACTCAGGCTTCGTGACACCCCAGGGGAGCCTCACGGATCAGCTCGACCGAGGGCCGCCAGAGCGGCTGGCCTGGGACGGCGAGCGGGCCTGGGCCTGGTACGCATCGGGCGTGCTCGGCTGGACGGACGGCCAGGACAAGGGCCTGCTGAGCACCCTCGCGCTCGGCGACGTGGACGCCCTGCTGGCCGACACCGTGCACGGGCAGGGCCTGGCCTACCTGCTCGTCGACGGACACCTGCACGCCGCGACCCGGACCGGCCTGCAGTCCGAGGGGCTGGAGCTCGGGCAGCCGGACGCCCTGGTGGTGGATCCCTCCTCGCACGATCTGTACAGCATCGAGGCGGATCAGCTCACCTCGCTGGGCAGCGTCCTGGCGCTGGAGCCCCACTGGGACGATCCCGCACAGATCTTCCTAGCCCCCGTCCTGGAGACCCCCACGGACAGCAAGATCGACACGGACTTCAGCTGGAACCAGGCGGGCTGCGAGCAGAGCGGAGGCCCCGAGGCCGGCTGCTGCGCCCTGGCCTGGACCGTAGAGGCTCGCATCGAGCCCAACCTCGCCTACCTGGAGGGCCTGGGCGCGGCGGTGGTGCTGGGCGTGAACCCCTCGGTGCTGAGGCAGGCGGAGCTCTGCGCGGAGCGGGAGCACCCGGCCGGGCAGGCGCTGCTGGACGCGCTGGGTCACGCACAGTCCCAGGGCATCGAGCTGACCAACTGGACCCACACGCCGCACAACGATCCCGACCCCGACAACCCGGGCTGGTTCATCGAACGAATCGGCGGCGAGTGGGAGCCCCCCGTCGACACGCAGGTCGAGTACGACCTGCTGCACCAGGGCCTGGCCTCGGTCTTCGACCTGCTGCCCGAGGTGGAGCTGATCGCCGGCTCGGGCAACTCGGTGGACGGCAACCACATTGACTGGGACGGCTCCTGGGTGACCGCGCTGCGCGACGGCCCCCTGCCCTCGGGTCGGCCCCCCCTGCGCACCAGCTACTTCGGCTTCGCCGGTGGGCGCCTGGACGTGGGGGACGTCAGCTTCCGGAAGAAGGAGCTGTTCCCCGTGGATCTCCGGCTGCGCATGCAGCCCTTCGAGCTGGGCACCTCGCCCGAGAGCTGGCACGAGGGCGGCAGCTCCGGGCTGCGCTACCTGCCGGGCACGACCTGGCTGGTCAACAGCCTGGACACGCTGGTGCCCAGCGGCGTCTGGCGCGAGAGCCTGTACTGGGGCCTGGAGCTGAGCGAGCAGGACTGGGCGCTCTGGCAGCTCTACCTGCGTCGGCTCCTGGCCGCCTCGGACCCCCAGCAAGAGCGGGTTCAGTACCTGCACCTGCACGACATCGCCCACCCGGAGATGACGATGGAGCAGCGGGCCACGCCGGACGGTGAGGACCTGAACCTCATGGCTCTACGCAGGCTCGAGCAGGACCTCCCGGTCCGTTGGAGCGCGCTGTCCGAGCTCTGATCCGTGCGGCTCGGGTTAGGGTGGACCCGCCGAGGTGACCGCGCTGTCCTGCATCCTGCCACTAGTCCTGCTGCTGAGCGCCTGCTCGGGGCCGAAGCCCCCAACCAACGTGCTGCTGATCGTGCTGGATACCAGCCGCTGGGACCACCTCCAGGCCTACGGCTACGACCGGCCGACCACGCCGAACATCCTGGCCCTGGCCCAGCAGGGCGCGGTGTTCGAGCAGGCGCACGGGCACACCGGCTGGACCGGGCCCTCGATGGCCAGCCTGATGACCTCGCTCACGCCGCGGGACCACGGGCTGCTGCAGTGGGAGACGCCCCTGGCGGACGAGCACACCACCCTGGCCGAGGTGCTGCGCAGCCAGGGGTACCAGACCCACGCCGTCGTCAGTCACTTCGTCTTCCAGCCCAAGCTGGGCTTCGACCAGGGCTTCGACACCTACGACATCTCGGCGCTGGACAAAGGCAGCCCGCACCGCACCGCGACCAGCCAGGAGGTCACGGACAAGGCGCTCGCGACGATCGAGGGCCGTGACCCCGCTCGCCCCTGGCTGCTCTGGGCCCACTACTTCGACCCCCACTCCGAGTACCTGGCCCACGAGGGGCACGACTTCGGCGCGACCCCGATGGATCGGTACGACTCGGAGCTGGCGTTCACGGACGAGCACGTCGGGCGCCTGCTGGACACGCTGAGGAAGCGCGGCGACCTGGACAACACCTGGATCGTGCTGACGGCGGACCACGGCGAGGAGTTCCGGGACCACGGCGGCACCCAGCACAGCGGAGAGCTCTACGAAGAGCTGGTGCACGTGCCGCTGCTGATCGTGGGGCCCGGGGTCCAGCCCCAGCGGGTGCCGGCGGTCGTGCGCAACAGCGACCTGGCGCCCACCCTGCTGAGCCTGCTGGGCGTCCCGGCGCCCGAGGCCTTCACTGGCCAGGCCATCCCCCTCGAGCAGGGTCGCTTCACGCCCCTGGACCGGCCCGTGTACCTGGAGGTGGAGCGCCACGGGGACAAGCGGGGGCTGATCGAGGGCTCGCTCAAGGTGATCCGCGATCTGGAGACCGGCAACGTTCAGCTCTTCGACCTGGGCACGGACCCCGAGGAGCTGACCAACCTGGCCTCACGCTTCCCGGTGGTCGCCGAGCAGATGCTGGACAGGCTGGACAGCCACTTCGCTCAGCCCGGCTTCCACCAGGCCCCGCGCGAGCTCAGCGCCGAGGAGCGGCAGCGCCTGGAGCTGCTCGGCTACCTGGAGCGCTCAGAGGAAGCGGCTGCCCCGTAGGGACTCGAGCCGCGCCTGGGCCGCCTCTCGGCTCAGCAGCGGCAGGCCCGCCCCGACCCGGGTCGCCAGGTCCCACCAGGCCCGCTCCGCCAGCTGCGGACCCCGCTCGTCCACGGCGGCCTCCAGAGCGCCCTGCCCGTCCGCCCGGACGAAGGCCGACAGCACCAGATCGGCGG
>CALGIB010000955.1 GCA_937915955.1 uncultured Pseudomonadota bacterium | reverse complement strand
TCGTCGTCCTCGGGGTGGTCCAGGATCTCCACCAGCAGCTCGACGATGTCCTCGTCGTCGATGTCCACCAGGGCCCGATCGCGCAGCTCCGCGGGGTCCACCAGGTAGTCCTCGAGGAAGGCCTCCTTCGCGGTGTAGACGGTGCGGTCCGTGTTCACCATCATCCAGGCCAGCGCGGGCTCGCTCGCCCCGGGCACCGTGTCTCCGACCTCGAGGGTCATGGGCGCGCGGGTGCCGAAGCTGACGGTGATGCGAGCGCGAGGCTGGTCCAGCCCGTAGGGGGACAGGTCGCCGCCCGCCTCGCCGAGATCCTCGACGAAGGCCTCGGCCTTGAGCACCGCGACGCTGCCGAGCAGCGAGCGCGCCTTGTCGGTGGAGACGGACATCTGCAAGGGCCGCAACATCACCCACCGGCGCTCGCTGACGCGCTGCAGCTCGAGCACGCGGCCGTCGGGTAGCTCGGCCAGCAGGCGGTCGACGTCCTTGCTGTTGAAGCCAGCGAAGCGGGCCTCGCGGAACTTGCCGAAGTCCTGGAAGAGGAAGTCCACGGCGGACTTCTTCACGGTGAACACCGCCTCGCCCGGGACCGGCTGCAGGTAATAGCTGACCCCGCTGGGGTTCGGATCGCCCCCGTAGAAGCCCTGGGTGCTGCCGTCGCGGAAGCGCAGCTCGACCGCGGCGCGCTGCCCCTCGCCCAGGCCGTAGAGCGCGGGGTCGTCGGCGTCCGCGACCACCGAGGCCCGCGCGACCAGGTCGTGCAGCTGGTGCTTGAAGCGGTTGACCATCGACTTGCTGGCCCGGAAGCCGGTCTCCTCGATGACCCAGCCCTCGTCCGTCTCCAACAGCGTGACCACGTCCTCGCCCTGGCAGTGCAGCTCGGCGAGCTCCTCGGCCGTGCAGGGGCGGGTGACGCGAGCGCGCACGAGGTCCTGCTTCTCGAAGTCGAAGAGCGCGATCTCCTGAGCGGCGTTGGGGTCCTCCTCGACCGGCTTCTCGACCAGCACGACGAAGAGCACGGCGAGCACGAGCAGGGCGAGCACGACCAGGGTCCCGCGGAAGTTCTTCATCGACCCCTCCGGCTGGCCCACACGCCAGCGCCCAGCAGGAAGACCAGGATGGGGCCCATGCCGAGCACCATCCAAAGGATCCGGTCCTGGTCCTCGGTGGTCAGCGAGAGCCTGCGGACCGCCGTCGGGCTGCCGATGAGGCTGATGCGCGCGTCGTCCCATACCAGCCAGCGGAAGCTGTTGACCGCGAACGTGGCGTTCCCGGGGCCGCTGGCCAGCAGCTCGTTGCTGGTGAAGTCGGCGTCTCCGACCACCAGGATCCGGCTGACTCGCTTGCCCTCATTCACGAAGCTGTCCGCGCCGGGCTGGAGCGACAGGGCGTAGCCCCAGGTCACGGGCCCGGAGGCGTCGACGGCCTCCTGATAGATGGGCACGCCACCGACCGCCGCGGGGCCACCGCGCTCGATCCAGCCGTCCCGGCTGGTCCTGAGCACCTCGCTGGCCTGGAACCACTGCGGTGGGTCCTGGGGCACTCGGAGGGGCGCCGCGAAGGGGAAGTGTGTCTCGAGCTCGTTCATCTCCGAGGTGATCGAGTGCCGCCCGTAGTTGACCACCGGGCGGTCCGGGAAGGGCGCGTAGTAGGCCTTGTCGGCCACCGAGCCTTCGGGCACGACCACCTGGAGGCGCTCGAGCAGCAGCGGCACGGTGCTGCCCGGCTCGACCAGGATCAGCACCGATCCGCCGTTGGCGGCGTAGGCCACGATGGCGTCGTCGATGGCCGGGTCCAGGGGGTGCTCGGGGGCCGCCACCAGCAGCGCCGAGGCGTCCGCCGGCACGACGGGGATGGCCCCAGGGTCGTCGCGGTCGCGGCGCGGGTTCCAGGACTCGAGCGCGTAGTTCTCGTTGTCCAGCAAGGCGACCAGGTCGCTATAGCCCTCGGGGCCCTGCTCTCTCAGGTCCCGCTCGCCGCTGCCCTCCACGCTGTAGATGGTGCGCCGGCGATCGGACAGGAGCTGGCTGACCGAGCGGTTGAAGGCCGCCTCGCCCAGGAACTCCAGCCGCTTGTCGTCGCCCTTGCCCGAGCTGCGGAAGAGCTCGCGGGCCTTGATGTCGACGCGCTCGTCCCCGCGCTGGACGACCAGGTGGCCGTACTCGCGCACGGAGAGGTTCTCGGCCGTCAGGCGCTCGCGGTCGAAGTCCACCCAGTGGGTGTCCACCGAGGCGCTGTAGCCGTCCAGCTCGGTGAGCAGGTCCTGCATCGCCCGGTTCTTGAAGTAGCTGTCTTCCTTGCCGGACTGGAACGTGAAGCCGGTGACCTGCACCTGCACGCCGTCCTCGTCCAGCAGCGAGAGCTTCTTCAGGGTGTCGGCCTGCAGCGTGTTGGCGCCCTCGGCCGAGATGTCCTTGCGGACGCGGTTGCGCTCGACGATGCCGTAGAGCACGCCGACCAGGACCACCACCAGCACCGTGACCAGCGTCGCGTTGCCGCCGTGGGCCAGCATGCGGCGGAAGCTGCGGCTCATCGCCATCGCCGACTCTCCAGCGTGCGGAAGGTGAGGAACAGGAAGACGAAGGCGAAGGCCACGAAGTAGACGATGTCCGCGCTGTCCAGGATGCCCCTGGTGAAGCTGCGCAGGTGAGGCAGCAGCGCCAGGTGGTCCAGGATGCTCTGCAGCCGCTCGCCGACGATGGACCCGGCGCTGCCGATGACCCAGAAAGGCAGCAGCAGGACGATGCCGCCCATCCCCGCGGCGACCTGGTCGTTGGTCAGGCTGCTGGCGAACAGGCCCGCGGCGGTGAAGGCGGCGCAGACCAGGATCAAGCCCAGGTAGCTGGTGGCCACCACGCCCCAGTCCGGGTCGCCGTAGTAGGCCAGGATGGCGGGGAACACCAGCGTCCCCGCCAGCATCAGGGCGCACATGACCAGCGAGGCCAGCCACTTGCCCAGGATGAGCGCGGGCAGGCTGATCGGCGAGGTCATCAGCAGCTCGAAGGTGCCGGCGCGCTGCTCCTCGGCGAACTGACGCATGGTCAGCATCGGCAGGATGAAGATGAGCGCGACGGCCAGGTTGCCGAGCATCACCCGCAGGCTGGCTTCGCCGGTGAGCGCGATGCCCAGGTAGAAGAACATGCCGCTGATGAGCAGGAACACGGACAGGAAGACGTAGGCCAGCGGGCTGACGAAGTAGACCCGCAGCTCCTTCTTCAGGATGGTCCAGACGGTCATCACAGGCCCTCGACCCCCACCAGGGCCAGGAACGCGTCCTCGAGCCCCGGCACGACCTTCTCCAGGCCGACCAGACGCCAGCCCTGGTCCGCGGCCAGCCGCGCGATGTCCGCCCGCGGGTCGACCTGGGAGCGGACGTGGAAGACGCCCGGCTCGGCGGGCTCGACGACCGTGACGCTGTCCAGCCCGCCGATGGCGGCCGCCGCCTGCTCCGGCGCCTGATCCAGGGTCACCCGGAAGAAGGGCGGCGCGGCCTGGCTGCGCACCTCCTCCATCGTGCCCTTGGCGATGAGCTGGCCGTCCTTGATCACGACGACGTGGGAGCAGAGCGCCTCGACCTCGCGCAGGATGTGCGTGCTCAGGATGACGGTGTGGCTGCCGGCCAGGTCCTGGATGAGTCTCCGCACGCCCACCACCTGCGCCGGGTCCAGGCCGCTGGTGGGCTCGTCGAGGATGAGCACCTCGGGCTCGTGCAGCAGCGCCTGGGCCAGACCGACCCGCTGGCGGTAGCCCTTGGACAGCTTGCCGGTGATGCGCCGCTCCCAGCCCTTCAGGCCGACGCGCTCCATCACCTCG
>CALGIB010000954.1 GCA_937915955.1 uncultured Pseudomonadota bacterium | reverse complement strand
GGTGCTCGTAGGCCAGGCTGAGGTCTCCCGGTCGGCTCATGGCGCTGCGGGCGCGGTCCTCGTCGTCGCCGTCCGGATCGAACAGCGTGTTGCCGGGGTGGTCGGGCGCCACCACCAGCCAGCCGTGCTCGGCCAGGCCCTCGGTCAGGAAGTAGGACTGCCAGCGGACGCCGCGGTGCCCGTGGCTGAACACGACCGCCGGGCGGCGCGGATCGCAGCGCACCCGGCCTCGGCTGAGGGCTCCACCCGTCGCGATCTTGTCGTACTCGACGGGGCTGCCGACGGCCTCGTCCGAGGGGTACCAGACCTGCAGCGTCAGGGCCTCGCCGTCCTCGCGGACCACGCTGTCCTCCTCCGAGACCGGGATCCAGGCCCCCTGTCCATCTGGGGGCGTGAAGACGATGTCATCGGTCGAGGGGCCCGCGCAGGCCAGCAGGAGAGGCAGCATGGCGCCAAGCTATCAGCTGCGCAGCTGAGCCCGGAGCTTGTCGAGCGCCCCGCTTCGGCCGCCGTGCAGGGTCTCCTCCATGGACACCCGCGCGCCGTTGAGGACCTCCTCCAGGCGCTCGATGGTCACGGGCTTGGAGAGGTAGTCGTCCATGCCGGCGGCCAGGCACTCGTCCCGGTCTCCGCGCATCGCGTTCGCCGTCATCGCGATGACGAAGACGTGCTGGTTCCAGGCGCGCAGGCGACGGGTGGCCTCGAGGCCGTCCATCGCTGGCATCTGCACGTCCATGAGGACGATGTCGAAGTGCCGCGCGGACAGGGCCTCCAGCGCCTTCACGCCGTTGTCGACGACCTCGTACTCGTAGCCCAGGCGCTCCAGGAAGAGCGTCGCCACCTTCTGGTTGACCGGGTTGTCCTCGGCCAGGAGCACCCGGCGCGTTCGGGCCGAGGGGAACAGGGCCGTCTGGACCGGCACCGGCGCCAGCGCCACCCGCTCGGCGTGGCCGACCCGGAGCTCTGCGTGGAAGGTCGAGCCCACGCCCGGCTCGGACTCGGCCCAGATGCGTCCGCCCATGCGCTGGGTGAGGCGCAGCGAGATCGCCAGCCCCAGGCCGGTGCCGCCGTAGCGGCGCGTGATCGACGAGTCGGCCTGCGTGAAGCTGTCGAAGAGGCGGTCCATGCGCGAGGGGGCGATGCCGATGCCCGTGTCGCGGACGTGGAAGACCAGCCAGTGGCGCTGCTCGGTGCTGGGCCGGGCCTCGCAGGTGAGCTCGACGACGCCGCGCTCGGTGAACTTCAGCGCGTTGGAGAGCAGGTTCACCAGCACCTGGCGCAGCCGCTCGGGGTCGGCGGTCACCAGCTCGGGGACGGACTCGTCCACGCGGCAGCGCAGCTGCAGGCGCTTGTCCCGGGCGCGCTGCGTCATGAGCTCCTCGACCTCGGCGACCAGCTGACGGGGCTCGAAGGCGCGGGGGTCCAGCTCCAGCCGCTCGGCCTCGAGCTTCGAGAAGTCCAGGATGTCGTTGATGATGCTGAGCAGGCTCTGCCCGGAGAGGCGGATCGTGTCGACGTAGTCGCGCTGCTCGGGGTCAAGCTGGGTGTCGAGCAGCACGTCCGTCATGCCGATCACGCCGTTCATCGGCGTCCGGATCTCGTGGCTCATCGTGGCCAGGAAGTCCGACTTGGCCTGGGCGGCGGCTTGGCTGGCCTTCATCGCCTCGACCAGGTCCAGCTCGGCCCGCTTTCGCGCCGTGATGTCGCGGGCCGTACAGACCAGACCCAGGATGGCTCCGCCGTAGCCCCGCACGGGGACGATGGACAGCAGCACCGGGATGCTGGCGGCGGTCCGGGCCAGCAGGGTGCCCTCGGTGATGGTCTCGTGGCCCTGGCGCCAGCGCAGGTCGAAGCCCGACGGCCAGCGGATGCGTCGGTCCCAGAGCAGGCCCAGATCCCGGCCCTCAAGCTCCTCGGCGCCGTAGCCAGTGAGTCGGCAGAGCGCGGGGTTGGCCACCACGATGTTGCCCTCGCGGTCGCAGAGGGCGAGCGCCTCGTTCAGGGAGCGGATGACCTCGCGCGAGGCGGCGCCGGGCGACAGGGAGAAGGCGTGGTGCCGGTGCATGGCCCACAGCAGCACCGCCAGCGAGGGGATGGTGTAGACCGCCGCGGCGACCGGGTGCGGGAAGCCGAGCATCGACGGGAGCAGGTCGAAGGCCGCGACGCAGAGCGGGGGCAGCCCGAGGCCGACCAGGATCAGCATCAGGGCTCTCCGCGGCTCCCTCTGGGGGCGGCTCAGCCGGTGGATCACCAGGCCGAAGCTGGTCAGCGCCGCGGCCGCGGCCCAGGCGTTTGCGGCGGTGCCGGAGACCGTCGTGAGCCCCAGGTTCCAGGAGTAGTGGCCGTCCCGGAGCAGGGGCTCGGCGCCGAAGCCGAGCAGGCCGAGCACGAGGAAGCCGGCGCCCATCGCCACCGAGACCGCCGGGAACGCGACGCCCTTGCGCCCGGTCCACATCCAGACGAAGGCCAGCTGCAGGCCCATCGCGAGGTAGCCCAGGGCTCCGCCTCGATGCCAGGACTCCGCCTGCTCCTGGTAGGTCGCCGTGCGCAGCCCGAACTCGGCCAGGAAGTAGAGCCCTGCGGCCCCGAACATGGCCGCGGCGACCTGGGTCAGGCGCACGCGGGTGTCCTTGCTCAGCACGAAGCCCGAGGCGAGCAGGTGCAGGATCGCTGCGAGCAGCGAACACAGGGCGAGGGGGCTGGCGGATCCAGGCATGGCCCCGTCCATCGGTCGCTCCACGCGGAGGTTGAGCTGTCTTTACGAGGCATCGCGCCCGGTTAGGAACAGGTATGCCCTTCCCCAGCACCCGCCCACGTCGCAACCGCCGTCACCCCTGGACCCGGAACCTGGTCCGCGAGCATCACCTGGGGGTGCACGACCTGATCTGGCCCTTGTTCGTGAAGGAGGGGGTCGGCGTCCGCGAGCCGGTCGGCTCCATGCCCGGTGTCGAGCGGCTGTCCATCGACGCCCTGGTCGAGGACGTGTGCATGGCGGCCGACCTCGGCATCCCCGCCGTGGCGCTGTTCCCGGTGATCGACGCCTCGCTGAAGACGCCCGACGGGCGCGAGGCGGGCAACTCCGGCAACCTGGTCTGCCGGGCCGTGCGCGCCTGCAAGGCGGCCGCTCCCGACATCGGCATCATCTGTGACGTGGCCCTGGATCCCTTCACCACCCACGGCCAGGACGGCCTGCTGGTGGACGGCTACGTCGTCAACGACGAGACCCTGGAGGTCCTGTGCCAGCAGGCCCTGGTCCAGGCCAAGGCGGGCTGTGACGTGATCGCGCCCAGCGACATGATGGACGGGCGCGTGGGCGCCATCCGCGAGGCCCTGGACGGGGCGGGCCTGATCGAC
This sequence comes from uncultured Pseudomonadota bacterium, assembly GCA_937915955.1. Taxonomy (GTDB): domain Bacteria; phylum Myxococcota_A; class UBA796; order UBA796; family CAJQPC01; genus JAAESX01. Next base: position 707 of record CALGIB010000954.1, on the reverse strand, counting down.
GTCTCCATCCTGAGCTACTCGGCCAAGTACGCCTCGGCGTTCTACGGCCCCTTCCGCGACGCCGTCGGGAGCGCGGGGGCGCTGGGCCAGGGGGACAAGCGCACCTACCAGATGGACCCGGCCAACTCGGCCGAGGCCCTGCGCGAGGTCGCGCTCGACCTTGAAGAGGGCGCGGACATGGTCATGGTCAAGCCCGGCATGCCCTACCTGGACATCGTCCGGCTCGTGAAGGAGCGCTTCGACGTGCCGACCTTCGCCTACCAGGTCAGCGGCGAGTACGCGATGCTCAAGGCCGCGGCGGCTAACGGCTGGCTGGACTGGGACAAGGTCATGCTCGAGAGCCTGCTCGCCTTCAAGCGCGCGGGCTGCGATGGGATCCTGACCTACGCGGCGGTCGAGGCGGCCAGGAAGCTGCAGGCGGGCTGAGCGCGGGGCTCAGGCCCCCTCCTTCAGCGCCGCGATCACGATGTCCGTCGTGACCACCTCGGGCAGGGAGATGCCCTCTCGGGTCTGGTCCGCCGGGATCACCAGGTAGAAGGGCACGCCGGCCTTTCCGTAGCGCTTGAGCCACCGGGTGATGGTGTCGTCGCGGTTGGTCCAGTCGGCCTTCAGGGGCACCACGCCCTGCTCGGCCATGGCGGCCCGGACCGCCTCGGTCTCGAGCACGTTCTTCTCGTTGACCTTGCAGGTCAGGCACCAGTCGGCCG
>CALGIB010000953.1 GCA_937915955.1 uncultured Pseudomonadota bacterium | reverse complement strand
CGTAGGGGCAGCCGAAGACCGTCGAGATGTAGGAGCGCACCCGGAGGCCGTCCGAGATGGCGTTGGCGATGACCTCGCGCTGGGCCATGAGCGACTCGCGCGTTGTGCGGTTGATGTTCTTGAGGTTGTGGGTCTCGGAGGCCGACAGGAAGGTCGCGATGGCCTGTATGCCCGAGCTCAGCGCGCGATCGAGGCCGCGCTTGTTCGGCACCAGCGCCCAGTAGGTGACCCCCTGGACCTGGGGCAGGCGAGCGACCACCTCCGAGGCGTCCGCCAGCTGGGGGATCCAGCGGGGACGCACGAAGCTCGAGACCTCGATGTCGGAGTACCCCGCGGCCACGAGGCGACGGATGAACTCGACCTTGGCCTCGGTGGGGAGCACCGAGGCTTCATTCTGGAGCCCGTCGCGCGGGGCGACCTCGTACACCTGGACGCCGTCCGTCACGGGACCTCCTTCCTCAGCATCTTATCCCCGACTGTGGCCCACGGTTACCGACCCATCAAGCGAACCATGATCGCCTTCTGCGCATGGAGCCGGTTCTCGGCCTCGTCGAAGACCACCGACTGGGGTCCGTCGATGACCTCGGCCGCGACCTCCTCGCCTCGGTGGGCGGGGAGACAGTGGAGGAAGATGGCGTCTGGACGGGCGCAGCCCATCAGGTCCGCGCTGACCTGGAAGCCCTCGAAGCGAGCCAGCCGCTCCTTGTGCTCGTCCTCCTGGCCCATGGACGCCCACACGTCGGTGTAGACCACGTCAGCGTCCGCCACGCCCTCGCGCGGATCCTCGGTCACCTGGACGGCGCCGCCCGTGCCGGCGGCGATGGCGGTCGCCCGAGCGGTCACCTCGGCGTCCGGGGCGTAGCCTCGGGGGTGACTGATCGACACCGTCATGCCCATCCGCGCGCCGCCGTAGAGCAGGCTGTGGGCCATGTTGTTGCCGTCGCCGACGTAGGCCATCTTCAGCCCGGCCAGGCGGCCCTTCTTCTCCTCGATGGTCTGGAGATCCGCCAGGACCTGGCAGGGGTGCAGCAGGTCGGAGAGGCCGTTGATGACGGGCACGGAGCCGTGCTCGGCCAGGCCCTCGACGTCCGCGTGCGCGAACACCCGCGCCATGATGCCGTCGACGAAGCGGGACAGGACCTGCGCGGTGTCCGCGATGGTCTCGCCCCGGTGGAGCTGGATGTCGGTGGGGCCCAGGTAGAGCCCCTGCCCTCCCAGCTGGTAGATGCCCGTCTGGAAGCTGACCCGCGTGCGCAGCGAGGGCTTCTGGAAGATCATCGCCAGCGTCTGGCCCTTGCAGGCCTGGGCGTAGCCGCTGGGGTTCAGCTTGATCATCCGAGCGAGGTCCAGCAGCGCGCGCAGCTCTTGGGTGCTCTGGTCGGCGAGGCTCAGGAAGTGCTTGGCCATGATGACTCCGGGGATTTCGGCCCTGGGCTAACCAAGGCCCGCGGCCCCGTCTGCCAAGATCGCGCGGTGCCGACCGCCCTTCGTCATCCCCTGGTGCAGCTGACCGCGTTGGCGGTGGCGCTCTCGGTCGCCCTGACCTGGCCGCTAGCGCTGGACCCCTTCACGCAGGCGCTTGACGGGCCCTATTGGGGCAGCTTCGCCTGGTCGATCGAGGCCTTCTCGGAGGCCGTCTGGTCGGGGCGTTCCTGGACGGAGACCCGGGCCGCCGGCTTCCCCATGGTGCACGAGGCCCGCTACCTGGGGGGCGTGGTCCTGCTGGCCGGGGTGGTCCTGCAGCCTCTGCTGGGAGCCCCGGCGACCATGAACCTGGCGCTGATGGCCGGACCGGTGCTGAGCGCCGTCTGCATGGGGCTGTGGCTGCGCCAGATGCTGCCTCAGGCACAGACGACCGCCTGGATGCTCGCCTCCTTGGGCTACGCCTTCAGCCCGCACTTCGTCGCGAACCTGAGCAACGCCGAGGTCGCCAAGGCCCAGTTCTGGCTGGTGCCGCTGAGCCTGCTGCTGGCGGGGCGCGCGGGCCCG
>CALGIB010000952.1 GCA_937915955.1 uncultured Pseudomonadota bacterium | reverse complement strand
GAGCCCAACGCGCCTCAGCTGATCCGCCTCGTCCACACGCCCTTCGAGCTGTCCGTCGGTCACACCAGCCGCGAGAACCTGGTGGAGCCCCGGGTCGCGCTGGCCCCACCGCCTCGCGTGGACGCCGCCATTCGCGAGGCCCTCGGCGCCCGGGTCCATCCCAGCTTCCCCAGCCCCGCCCAGTCCCGTCCGTTGCTCCAGGCTCCGCTCCGGCGCGCCTGGCGAAGCGTCGAGGAGGACTGATGGAGATCCCGACGCCGCAGATCTTCAAGTCGGGGGGCATGTCCTCGTACGACACGATCGGCGAGGTCACCGAGTCGATGCACCGGCACCTGCTGGACCGCTACGACCTCAACGATCGCCCACCGCGCATGGAGGAGGACCTCAAGTTCGTCCCGAAGGACCGCGAAGAGGTCATCTACGTCTACATGTACCGGGTCACCCAGAACCCGAACCTGCAGAACCAGAAGCGGCTGCGCCTGGCGCCGGTCGAGGTCCCCAGCCAGGGTGGCGCCGACCCCGAGGTCTTCTACCACCGGCCTCCGCTGCTGCTCGACCTGTTCTACATGGTCGGCGTGCACAGCAAGTTCCGCAGCGACGCCGAGCGCCTCCTGGGTTGGGTCATGCTCACGCTGCACCACACCCCGAGGCTGGTCTATCGGCCTCGGCGCTTTCTGCTGCCAGACGGTCGCGCCGTGGACTCCCTCGGACGGGACTGGGATCCGAAGGCCGACACGAACGTCGACAAGCTGCAGGTCGAGAAGGTCTCCCTGAGCCTGTGCGAGGACCTGACGGTGGGTGACGCCATCAACCTCTACACGCTGCACGAGGCCCCGTACCGGCCCTTCTTGACCTACCGTGCGCGGGTGGCGCTCGATGGACCGCTGGTGTCCACCGAGGGTGGCTCCGGCATCAGCATGGGCGATCACGAGGAAGGCCTGGGCCGAGGCGAGACGGCTACGCCGCATCGTAAAGTCCGCCAGAACGGGCGTATCCTCGGTCCCCAACCCCCAGAACAGATCAAGCAACCCCCGGGCCCAGAGGCCCACAACCTACGCAGGCGATTCGAGAGGAATCGAGACCCTGAAGAGTCGGAGGACTAGTCGTGGAGTACAAAACCCCAGGCGTATACATTCGAGAGGTCGACAGCGGTCCCAAGCCGATCGAGTCCGTCTCGACGGCGATCCCGGGCTTCATCGGGCTCTTCCCCTTCAACCCGCCCGCGGACGCGACGGCCGTGATCGGCTCGAACGGTCGTCGGCAGCTGCAAGGAAAGATTCCGCCCCAGCTGGTCGCGGACAACGGCGCCATCAAGGCGGCTCAGGCGGCCGAGGCCGGCGCTGCGCTGACCGAGGCCTTCCGCTTCAAGAACCGCCAGGTGCGGGACATCTCGAAGCTGCTCGCCGTGCACGGGCACGACGTCAAGTTCGCGCCGGGCACCAAGGGCCGGGTGAAGATCAGCGACGCCAAGGACGCGAAGATCTCGGTCGAGGTCGCTGAGATCCTGATGGACGTCCAGGGCGCCGTGGTGACCGACGACGACGCGGCGGTCGAGGACCTGCTGAACGACATCGGCAAGACCTTCTCGCTGGACAAGGCGCAGCCCAAGAACGCCAAGGATCTCCTGGGTGCCTACGGGTTCAGCTTCGAGAGCGCCACGCCCTCGGCCCTGAACGGCGAGTACTCGATCCCGCCCGTCGCCGTGACGAACAAGTCCGAGTTCTTCCGTTGGCTGCAGAGCTTCTTCGCCGAGTACCTGCTCAGCTCCCGTCCGATCGAGCAGATCATCCCCGGTGCCTCCTACGAGGACGCGGACGACGCAGCGGACGCCGTGTTCGAGGCCCTCGCTCGTGACCCGGTCCTGCGCAAGGAGTTCCAGGACTTCCTCAGCCAGCCCAGCGTCTTCAACTTCGTCGCGGGCGTCAACGGCTTCTACGACAACGGCGGCGGCAAGGCCTACGTCTACCTGATGGGCGTCAGCGAGATGCTCTGCTCCATCCGCGAGAACCAGGCCGACAAGCTGGGTCTCTACGCCTTCGACGACGTAGACGACATGGCGATCATGGCCGCCCCGGGCCTGCTGCCCCACCAGCAGAAGGAGGTCCTCGAGCACTGCGAGATCCGCAAGGACCGCTTCGCCATCCTGGACGGCCCCATCGTCAGCGACGGGGCCATGGACATCCCGGCTTCGGACAAGGGCTACGGCGCCCTGTACGTGCCGTGGGTCAAGGTCACCAAGCCCACCTGGTTCAGCGGCAACCAGGACCACATCAAGCCCACCGGCCCCAACCGCCGCAAGCTGATCAAGTGCGAGAAGAACGAGCTCTTCGTGCCGCCCAGCGGTCACCTGGCTGGCATCTACTCGCGCGTGGACGGCACCCGCGGCGTGCACAAGGCCCCGGCGAACGAGCTGATGCTCGGGATCACGGGCCTGTCGCAGAACATCAACCGGATCGAGCAGGGCCAGTACAACGAGCGCGGCATCAACGTCGTGCGCGTGTTCAAGGACCGCGGCATCCGGGTCTGGGGCGCTCGTACGCTGGCCACGAAGTCGGACCCGAGCTGGAAGTACATCAACGTCCGGCGGCTCTTCATCATGGTGGAGCAGTCCGTCATGCTGGGCAGCCAGTGGGCGGTGTTCGAGCCCAATGATCAGACGCTCTGGAAGAAGCTCGTCCGCGACGTCCGCGCGTACCTGCTGCGGGTCTGGCGCTCCGGCGCGCTCTTCGGCACGACGCCCGAGGAGGCCTTCTACGTGAAGTGCGACGACGAGA
>CALGIB010000951.1 GCA_937915955.1 uncultured Pseudomonadota bacterium | reverse complement strand
CCGAGCGCCTCGACACCTACGCCCCCGTCCGGCCCGTCGCCTACCTCCTCGGTCAGGTGGCGAGCCAGGTGCTCACATGCCCTGTGCGGCACGGGGCCACGGGTGCGCTCGTGTCCCCCGACGCTGCGCCCGCAGCGCAGACGATCACGATCACCGACCCGAGCGGCGTTGAGGTAGTCTCCGCCGCCGCGGTCGGCATCGTCGGCAGCGTGGCGACATACACCCTGACCGGCCTCGACCTGCGTACCGATATCGGCGCCGGCTGGACGGTCGCGTGGTCGCTCACCATCGGAGGCGTGGTCTACACCTGGCAGATGGAGGCGTACCTCTGCGCCTACGTGCCCTCCTGCCCGATCTCGGTGCTCGACCTCTTCGTGCGCGAGCCGGAGCTCCGCCAGCGCGTCCCCCAGGCGCAGAGCGAGCGCGGGGACAACACGGGCTGGCAGCCCCAGATCGATGACGCCTACTACGACCTGATCCAGGCCCTCATCGACCGCGGGGTCGAGGTCTGGCACATCCGTGGGCTGACCGGCCTCCGGGAGTGGCTCCGAACGCGGACCCTGATGAACTGCTGCCGCGCGCTCTCGACGTCCTCCGGGGACGCCTGGGATCGCAAGGCAGGGGTCTACTACAGCGCCCACAAGCAGGCAGACGGGTCCATGGTGGTTCAGCTCGACACCGACGATCCGACCGTCCGCACCGGGCGCGGCCCCTTCCGCCTCGCCCCGGTCGGGAGGCCGCTGTGGTGATGCGCACCCGCCAGTGGTACCAGGCCCTACTCGCCGACCTCTACCAGGCAATCGAGGGGCTCTGTGTCTCCGGGTACGCCTGGGACGCCACCGACGGCTGGACGCGCTCCGTCAACCCGCTGTTCCCTGCCGAGCCGGGCCTGCACCTCGAAGCGTGGGTCAACCTCGGCGATCCGCGCATGGACGGCTCCCTCGTCGAGCACGCCGCGTCAGTGGTCCATGCCGTCCGCTACCAAGCCGACGACGACGGGATGTCTCAGGGCATCCTGCACGCATCGATCCGTGACCTCGCCGAGCTGCTGCGGACCTGGGCTCGTGCCGACGGGGCACGCTCCATGTGGACCGGCTCCACCATCTCCTCACCCTCACCCGGCTCCGGCTGGCTCGTGGTCGAGTCCAGCTTCACCCTCGTCTACCCCTGGAGGGCCTGACCATGGCCAGCACCGCGTCCGCCGAGCTCACGATTCGATTCCTCACCACGATGACCCCCGACACCACGACCGGGATCACCGGCGACCAGCATGGCGACGTCGAGCAGACCGACCGCTGGACCCAGGGCACCGGCTCCAGCCAGGTGGACCGCGCCTACAAGCGCATCCGCACCATCGGGATCGGCGCCACGGACAGCTACAACCTCCTGGCGGCCGGCTCCCTGGAGGACATCATCGGCCAGGCCATCGACGCGGACGAGGCCAAGGCTCTCGTGGTGCTCTGCACCGACGGCGAGATCAAGGTCACGGGCGCCGCCGCGAACGGCCTCGGATGCTTCACCGCGGCCTCCGAGGGCAACGCGCTCTCCGAGGGCCAGTTCGTCGCCATCGGCCTCGGGAAGGCTGGCCTCGACGTCACCGTGAACAGCAAGTTCGACATCACTGAGACGTCGGGGACCGCCACCGCGGCCTACACGCTCGGCCTCATCGTCGCGCAGTAAAGGAGCCACCATGTCCAGCATCCCAGCCAATTTCACCGACGCGGTTTTCACGATCGCCGACGGGGCCGGCCACAGCGCGCCCCTTTCCCTCGGGCAGGGCGACATCAACATCGGCCCGCTCGGGCAGGACGGCAAAGAGGTCGAGGTCTACCAGTCTCGCGGTGCGAACGTCGGAGCCCGGCTGGGGGCCCGCAAGGAGATCGCCTTCTCCGGGTCGGCCATCCTCACCGGCCCGCGGGACGCCTTCATGCAGCTCGCCGCCGGGCAGACCGCCGGGTACGTCTCCGTCACCGCCGACCTGGGCGACGCCAAGGGCGTGGACTGGCAGCTTGACTACAGCTACGGCGCAGAGCTCCGCCAGCTCTACGGCGACGACATGATCATCAAGGATCTCCAGTTCGCCGAGGGCTCCCCGTCCACCGTCAGCTACAGCGGCGTCATCCTCGGGCCGATCTACGGCAAGGACGCCTCGGGCACCACCACCTACGTCAGCGCGAGGTAGCCAGTGGACGCCCCGACCATCACGCTCCAGAGCGGGCCCGTCACCCTCGGCAAGTGCTCCCCCTTCCTCGCCGTCGTGCTCTCGCAGCGCGACGACGGGGACGGGGCGATCCTGGCGGTGGGCGCGCTCGCGCTGCTGGCCTGCTGGCCGGAGGGTGCCGCCTGGCCGTCCCGCCCCAAGCCGCCCGCGTGGCGGCCGGGGGAGGACGTGTGCAAGCGCGGGCAGGAGGTCTTCGACTCCCTGCACGCCGTCGTCCCGATGGGCGACCGTGAGCGCCGCCCGCTGCTGACCCGGCTTGTGGAGGCTCGCGAGCAGGGCGGGCCCGACGCTGGCGCCGACATCCTCGCCTCCCTGGCCGAGCTGCCCGTCCGCGACCTGCCGACGATGTGCTACACCGCCCGCGTCTGGGCCCTCTCGCAGATCGTGTCCGAGCAGGAGGTCGCCGCCGCCGTGGGTTTCTCCGAGCCCCCGCAGGGGGGCTAATGCGGAGCGCGCTGGCCATCTGCCGCGAGCATGGCCAGCCGCTCTCATGGTGGCACGGGCTCGACACGTCCGAGCAGGCGATCTACCTGGCTGACCAGCGCCTGCGCGCATCCAGCAGGAGGTAGCCATGCCCACCGAGGTCAAGATCCATGACGCCGCGCTGGTGGCCACCCTCGACCGGGTGACCGACGGCGCAGCGTCGAGCTTCATCCGCCGGACGGTGCCGCTGCTGGAGCGCATCCAGACGCACGCCGTCAGCCGGTGGCCTGTCTCGGCGTCCAAGCGGAAGCACAGCCGCGATTGCTTCGAGGTGCGCCAGACCATCGGCAACGCGGAGATCCGGACGGCGCTGGTCAACACTGCCAGCGTTCCGAGGTGGGGGGCCTACGCCTACAAGATCCATTGGAGCGCCTTCACGCGCGAGGAGATCGTCGAGATCACGCGCAAGCGCCTCGCAGGCTCCCCGCCAGCGTTCATTGACCAGACCATTGCCCGCATGTCGGCCGGGTGGAACCGCTCCGGCCGGCGCTTCCCGTCGAAGGACGAGACCAGCAAGATGCCCTGGATCTACCTGGTCAGGACCCCGGCGAAGAAGGCCATGCGTGAGATCATGCCGGATTTGCAGGCCGACCTGCTGCGCCTGGCGAGGGGGTAGGCCATGGCCCGCGCCGACGAAGTCAAAGTCAGCTACATCGCGGAGATCGCCGACCTCCGCAAGAAGCTCAAGGACATCCCCGGGCTCACCGCGGCCGAGGCCAAGGCGGCTACGGCTGCCCTGACCAGGCAGGTCAAGGACACGAACAAGCTCCAAGAGCAGGCCGCGAAGGAGGCCAAGAAGCGGGCGAAGGAGAGCGGCGCGGCATGGAGACAGGCTTTCACCGCTGCGACCGTGATCGCTGTCGGTGCCATGCTGACCGGTCTGACGGATCGCTTCACAGACGCAACGCAGGCGGTCATCGACTACCGCAACGAGCTCAACGACGCGGCGAACCGCACGGGCATGACCGCCGCCACGATGCAGGCGCTCAAGCTGGCGGCGGAGGGCAGCGGCCAGGGGTTCGGTGAGGTGGTCAAGGTAGCCGAGCGCATCCCAAAGCTGATGGCTGATGCAGAGGCCGGGCTGGAAACCGCCAAGCGCGGATTCAGAAACCTCGGCGTAGAGCTGCACCGCGCCGACGGGGCGCTAAAGTCCACAGATGACGTGCTGCACGAGGTGGTGCAGCGCCTCGGCGAGATCCGCGACCCGAGCGAGCGGGCGATCCGGGCCATGGACCTCTTCGGCAAGGCCGGCGGAAAGGCGTTGCAGGCCCTGGCCGCGGGCGGCGACAGCTTCGCGATCTACGAGGAGATCGCCGCGCGCTTCGGGACCGACACCGGCCCGAAGGCCAGCGAGCAGGCCGCGCTGATGCAGCAGGAGCTTGCGCGCATGGGCCTCGTAGCCCGTGGCGCGGGGGACGATCTGTGGCAGGCCTTCGGTGGGGACGACGGGGCCTTGGGCGGCCTCAAGGCCATGACTGCCGGGATCGTCTTTGTGACCGACGCGATCGTCGAGATGCGGAAGAACGTCGACCTCGGCTGGAAGGCATGGGCCGGGCCGCTTTCCGTCTGGACCGGGGTCAAGAACATCGGCGTGGCGGCCGAGGCCATCACGCACGCCAGCGACGCGGCCGTGGAGTACCTCGCGCTCGCGGACCAGAGCGACCGCATCACGCAGAGTCAGAGCGCGGCGATGGCTGCGCTCACCCAGGAGATCGAGGGCAACACGGCCGCGAGGGAGAGGGCGGCCGAGATCACCTGGAGGCCGCTTGCCGACGTGCTCAAAGAGGAGGCCCAGGCCCGCGAGGCGGTAGCCCGGATCGCTGACCAGGCGGCCAGCGACACACTCACGGCCGAGGACAGGATCGTCCAGGCGTACAACGACCAGCTCATCGCGCTGGGCGAGCTGGAGACGGCCCACCTGGAGCTGCGTGACGAGATCGCGTCTGCCGCCACCGAGGCCGAAGCCCGGATGCAGCGCGACCTCACCGCGGTCTACCAGGAGGAGCAGGCCAAGCGCACCGCTGCCGCCGCCGCCGCAGCCGCAGAGCGTCTCGCCATCGAACACCAGACGGCGGATGCGAAGCTGGCTATCGCCTCGTCCTCCGCCGATTTCGCCATGCAGATCGCCGACCTGGTCCAGCGGGACGAGGCCGAGGGCT
>CALGIB010000950.1 GCA_937915955.1 uncultured Pseudomonadota bacterium | reverse complement strand
GTCGTAGAGGGCCTCGTAGGCGCGCTCGGCCGTGCGCATCGAGGACACGTTGACGGGGAGCTCGGCCCGCTTGCTGCGGTACTGAGCCGACATGTAGTTCGGGATGGCGATGGCGCTGAGCACCCCGATGATGGCGACGACGATCATCAGCTCGACCAGCGTGAAACCCGCGCGCCGCATGGAACCTCCCTGTCCGCCTGCGAGCAAGGAACGCAAAAGCGGGCAGAGGATACCTCTGCCCGCTTGAGACTACCGAAGAATCAGTAGGTGTCGTTGTCGTTGTGGAACGTGGTGTTCGTCGACTTGGTGGCCGTGTACTGGGCGTTCGTTCCGTCGCCGTCCACGTCGCAGCGGCCGGTGACCGTGAAGTCCGAGGAGCCGGTGGTGGTGGTCGTGACGCCGTAGTTGCCGCGAACCTCGCCATCGGGGGCCCAGCCGAGCTTCTGGTAGGCGGTGTTGCCGCCGGTCCAGCTCGCGGTCTTCTTGGTGGGGGCGGCGGTGGGGTGCGTGGTGGCCTTGATGAACTGGTCGAAGGCGGCCTCGTAGCCCATCTCGGCGGTCTTGATGCCGTCGACGTTCGCGGGAACCTCGGCGCGCTTGGCGCGGTACTGCATCTCGACGAAGTTCGGGATGGCGATGGCGGCCAGGATACCGATGATGGCGACGACGATCATGAGCTCGACGAGGGTGAATCCCTTCTTGAACATGTGAGTACTCCGAGGACGTGTTGTGGTGGGTTGGTGGCGTCGTTGTCTCGACGTGAACAACTACTTCAAGACGCGTGCCAACTTTCTTGTCGCCTGATCTCAAGTACTTGTGCGGGGTGTCCGATAGGGGGTGCCGTATCCCGTCAGATCGGGCTGACGTTTTTTGTCAGATCTGACGGATTGCGGCTCTGGACGCGTCAAGGAGCGTCCTCAGTCGTCCATGCCGAACTTGGCGAGGCGGTAGCGGAAGCTCCGGAAGCTCATCGCGAGCAGCTTCGCCGCCTGGGTCTTGTTCCCGCCCGCGCGATCCAGGGCCGCCTCGAGGTAGCGCCGCTCGACGCCGCCGAGGAGGGCGTCCAGGTCGATCCCGTCGGCTCCAACCAAGGCCTCGCCGCCGGCGACGAGCGCCTCGGGGTGCGCGGAGGCGGGCGAGGGTCGGAGGACTCGGCTGGGCAGGCAGCGCGGCGTGATCAGGTCCTCGGTCTCGAGCGCGACGGCGCCCTCCAGCGCGTTCCGCAGCTCGCGGACGTTGCCCGGCCAGGTGTGCTCGCGGATGACCTGCAGCGTCTCCGGGGCCAGGCCTCGAATCGGCTTGTTGTACTCCCTGGCGAACTCCTCCACGAAGCGCTCGGCGAGGAGCTGGATGTCCGCGCCCCGGGTGCGGAGCGGGGGCAGGCCGAGGTGGACCACGTTGAGCCGGTAGTAGAGGTCCTCGCGGAAGCGGCCCTCGCGGACCTCGACCTCCAGGTCGCGGTTGGTGGCCGCGACGATGCGCACGTCGACGTCCTGCTCGCGGAAGTCGCCCACCGCGACGACCTTCCTCTCGGCGATGGCTCGGAGCAGCTTGACCTGGGTGTGCAGTGGCATCTCCCCGACCTCGTCCAGGAACAAGGTGCCCCCGTGAGCCGCGGAGAAGGTGCCCTCCTTGTCGCGCAGGGCGCCGGTGAAGGCCCCCTTCCGGTAGCCGAAGAGCTCGCTCTCGATGAGGTTCTCGGGGATTGCGCCGCAGTTGACGGCCACGAAGGGGCCACCGGCACGAGCGCCGCTGTAGTGGACCGCGCGGGCGACCAGCTCCTTTCCGGTGCCGCTCTCGCCCTCGACGAGGCAGCTGATTCGCGAGTCCTTGATCCGCCGGATCATCTCGTAGACCTCTTCCATGGGGGAAGAGGTGCCGATCAGGTTGTGGTAGCCGTAGCGCTCGCCGAGTCGCTCCTTGAGCGCCCGGTTCTCCCGGGCGAGGGCCTGGTGGCCCAGGGCCTTGCGCAGCACGATGCGCAGCTCGTCGTTGTCGAAGGGCTTGAGCACGTAGTCGGTGGCGCCCTCCTTCATCGCGGTGACGGCGGTGCTGGCGGTGCCGTAGGCGGTCACCATCACGATGGGGACCTCGGTGGGGTGGTCGGCGTGGCCCCCCCGGACCCGTCTCACCAGCTCCAGCCCGTCGATGCCCGGCATCGAGAGGTCGGTGACCACCAGCTGGAAGGTCTCGCGCTCCATGGCGGCCAGGGCCTGCTCGCCGCTGGCGGCGGTGGTCACGCGGTAGCCCTCGCGGCTGAGGAGGATGGCCAGGAACTCACGCATCGAGAGCTCGTCGTCGACGACCAGGACCTCGATCTCAGGCATGCGTTCCTCCGTCGGGGCGCACGGCGGGTAGCCAGATCCCGAAGGTGGTGCCCACCCCCAGTCGGCTGTGCACCCAGACCTCACCGCCGTGGTCCTTGGCGACCCGCTCCACGGTGGCCAGCCCCAGGCCCGTGCCCCCGGACCGTCGAGTCCAGAACGGGTCGAAGATCCGGTCCTGCTCGTCGGGGTCGATGCCGGTGCCCTCGTCCGTGACCAGCAGCCGGAGCTGGTCCCGGACGAGCTCGGCCGACACCGTGACGGTTCCGCCCCGGGGCATGTGCTGGGCGCCGTTGAGCAGCAGGTTCCAGAGCACGGTCTTGAGCTGGTCGCCGTCGAGGAGCAGGGGCTCGATCGGCCTGGCCTCGTAGCTGGTGGTGACCGAATAGCGGGGATCGGCCTGGAAGGCGGTCAGGACCTCGCGGATGAGACTGGGCAGCTCCACGGCGGCGAGCTTCAGCGCCGGCGGCGAGCCCATGTTCATGAAGTCGCCGACCAGGCGATTGAGCCGCTCGACCTCCCGCTGGATGATGGATCGGAGCCGCTGGTCCCCCTCGCTCAGGTCCAGCAGCTGCACGGCCCCCGACAGCGACGTCAGGGGGTTGCGGATCTCGTGGGCGATGCCGGCGGCCAGCCGTCCGACCGCGGCGAGGCGCTCCTCGCGCGCGATCTTCTGCTGCATCGCCCGGAGCTCGGAGATGTCCTCGAGGATCAGGAGGGCTCCTCCGTCCTGGAGGATCGATCGAGTGACCAGCACGCTGCGTGGGCTGTCCTCGAACGTGCGCACCTCCCACACGTCGTTGCCGCCTGGGGTCCAGCCCCGGACGGCCTGGCTGGCCGGCTGGTCGAGCAGGTCCGGGAAGACGTTCAGGGCGATGCTGTTGCAGCTGCGCAGTCGCCCGTCGGGGCCGACCAACGCGATGCCCGAGCGGATGGTCTCGAGGACCTTGGACAGGTCCTGCGCGAGCAGCTCGGCCCGCTCGGTGGCCTGGGCCAGCTCCTGGCCGGTGGTCAGCAGGCGCTGCGCGAGCTCGCCGCCGAGGAGCGCGATGAGGACCAGCCCGAGCGCGTTGGTCGTGACCGTGGCCGAGAGGACCTGGGGGTCCTGCAGGTCGGTGCTCGCGCTGAGGATGCCCAGGCCCGCCAGCGCGGTGATGTTCAGGCCGGCGCTCAGCAGCGCCCCCCGGCGGTAGGCCAGGAAGGCCGCCCCCACGACGGTCAGGCCGTAGATGGCGGTGAACGGCGAGGTCAGGCCGCCCATCGTGTAGACGAGCCCGGTGACGACGAACGTGTCGCAGAGCACCTGGTACGCCGCGTAGGCGTTCAGGTTGATCCGTCGGCTCCACGCCAGCCCCGCCGCCGACAGGCCCAGCACCGCGTACATCCCCACCACCAGGATGACGAAGTTCTTGGTCGCGATCTCCGAGACCAGCGCGCCGCTGGCGATCAGCGCGGTGAGATAGACCAGCAGCGCGGTGGCGACGCCCAGCCGCAGCAGGATGTAGCGCACGATCCGCCGGCGGGTGACGCCCTGGGTCTCGGGCACGTCCAGCCTCGCGCTCAGCCGATCGTCTGCGCCATCGTGAAGATCGGCAGGTACATCGCGACGACGAAGCCACCGACGACGACGCCGAGGAAGACCATGATGATGGGCTCGAGCAGCGAGGTCAGGTTCTCGACCGCCTGGTCCACCTCGTCGTCGTAGAAGTCGGCGATCTTGACCAGCATGATGTCCAGCGCGCCGGTGTTCTCACCGACCGAGATCATCTGGCAGACCATCTCAGGGAAGACCTTGGCCTCGGCGATGGGCTCGGCGATGGTGCGGCCTTCGCTGATGGACGTCCGCGCCTGGAGCACGGCGTTCTCGATGATGGAGTTGCCTGCGGTCTTTGCGCAGATCTCCAGGCCGTCGAGGATGGGCACGCCGGAGCTGACCATGGTGCCCAGGGTCCGGCAGAAGCGGGCCACGGCCACCTTGCGCAGGAGCTCCCCGAAGATCGGGAGCTTCAGGAGCAGCGCGTCGAAGAACTGGCGGCCCCGCGGGCGCTTGTACGCGAAGCGGACGCCGACGACGCTGCCGACGATGCCGCCGATGAGGAAGTACCAGTTGTTCTGCGTGAAGTAGGAGAGGTCCACGACGAACTGGGTCGGCGCCGGCAGGGACCCGCCGAACTCGAGGAACATCGCCTCGAAGGTCGGCACGACCTTGATCAGGAGCACCAGGACGACGAGCAGACCGACGGCGCAGACGGCGATCGGATAGGTCATCGCGCCCTTGACCTTCCTCTTGAGCTTCTCGTTCTTCTCGAGGAAGGACGCCAGCCGGTTGAGGATGGTGTCCAGGATTCCGCCGATCTCTCCGGCGGCCACGAGGTTGCGGAAGAGCGGGTCGAAGGTCTCGGGGAACTTCTTCAGCGCGTCGGCGAAGGTGGTCCCGGACTCGACCGCGGCCTTGATCTCGACCAGCTGCTCCCGCAGCGTGGGGTTCGGTGCCTGCTTGGACTGGATGTCCAGGCACTGCACCAGCGGCAGCCCGGAGTCGATCATCGTGGCGAACTGCCGCGTGAAGATGACGAGGTCCTTGTTGCCGATGTTGGGCTTGAAGAAGTCGATCTGCGGCATCTTCAGCTCTATGGCCGCGAGCCCCTTCTTCTCCTCGACCGTGGTTGGCTGGATCTTCATCAGGCGCAGGCGGGCCCGGGCGGCGTCGAGGTCCGCTGCCTCGATACGACCCTTCTTGACCTCGCCCCCGGCCGCACGGCCTTCGTACGCGAAAACAGCCATCGGGGGGGGACCTCCAGGGCGCAGCGTCGGACGGCGCGCGCGAGTCAGGGCGCATCTTACGGCCCTCGACGACCGGTAATCAACCCTCTGGCGCCTCGAGCAGCGCCTCGATGGCCTGCAACAAGCCGTCCGAGCTGCTGGGAGGGTCCAGCTCGGGAGGGGCGGCCACCCACAGCGCAGAGCCCGGCCCGCGACCGGGCGCGAGCAGCACGACCGGGGCATTGGTGCCAGCGAGCAGAGGGCCGAGCTGCGCGTCGACGAAGCGCAGCTCCGAGCGCCGGGCTTCCTCCCAGGAGGTCAGGGTCGAGCCGGGCAGCTCCTGCCCGGCGAGGTGCTGGGCCCAGGCCGTCTCGAACTCGGGGGACAGCGGTCGACGCCCCCCGGCCGGCAGGGTGTCGGGCTCCAGCAGCTCCGGGTCGGCCAGCCCGACGCGGGGAATCCAGGGCAGCCCGGGGTCCTGCACGCGCAGCAGCAGCAGGCTGCCCGGGACCTCGTCGAGCAGCTCGGGCAGCAGGGCGGCGAGCCGGGAGGCGTCCACGTAGGGCAGGCGCGAGCGCCCCCGGCTCAGCTCCGCTCCCAGCCAGAGGTCGAAGCCTCGCCCGGGCCCCAGCGTCTTCGCCTCGCTGTGGGCCGCGCTCAGCCCCAGGCTGCGCCACCCCTGGGCCT
>CALGIB010000949.1 GCA_937915955.1 uncultured Pseudomonadota bacterium | reverse complement strand
CGGAGCAGCTTGACCTGCAGGTTCATCGGCATCTCGCCGATCTCGTCCAGGAACAGGGTGCCGCCGTTGGCCGCCTGGAACTTGCCGTCCTTGTCGCTGACGGCCCCCGTGAAGCTGCCCTTGCGGTGGCCGAACAGCTCGCTCTCGAGCAGGTGCTCGGGGATGGCCCCACAGTTGATGCTGATGAAGGGGCCGTCCTTTCGGTCGCTGAGCCCGTGAAGCTCGCGCGCGACGAGCTCCTTGCCCGTGCCGGTCTCGCCCAGGATGAGCACGCTCAGGTCCGTCGGGGCCACGCGACGGAGCACCTTGAAGACGGCCTTCATGGGCGCGCAGGTGCCGATCATCTGGCCCTGGGACGCGTTCCGCAGCTGGTCGCGCAGGTTGCGGTTGGTGACCTTGAGCTCGTTGAGCATCAGGGCGTTGTGCACGATCATCGAGGCCTGGGCCGCGAACACCCGCAGCAGGTCGAGCTGGCTGGCCTCGAACAGGGCCGTGATGCTGTCGTTGCCCAGGTACAGCACGCCCAGCAGGTCGTTGCGGTAGAGCAGCGGCACGCACATCACCGAGGACAGGCGCAGGTCGACGACGCTCTTGGCGCGACCGAACTTCCGGTCGTTCACCGCGTCCGAGATGATCAGCGGCTTCCGGGTCTCGACCACCCGGTCGAGGATGGAGTCGGGCACCCCGGAGAGGTCCAGGCGCTCCTGGCCGACGTTGTGCGAGGCGGCCATGTGGCGCTCGCCGTCCTTCAGGAAGATGACGAAGCCCTTCTCGGCGCGGGTGAGCTCGACCACCGCTTCGAGCAGGGCGTTGAACAGCTGCTCGGGGGTGCCCTCTTCCATCAGGCGCTGGCTGAACGTGACCAGCCGGTCCAGGCCGAGCAGGCTGGCCTCGGGGCTGGCGACGCTGCTGCGCTCGCTGCTAGGCTCGCCCTCGACCAACTCCAGCTCGTAGCGACCGACCATGAGCTTGTCGCCCGGGGACAGATCCGCGCTGCGAGCGCGTCGACCGTTCACGTAGATCTCGGCCCCGCGGGCCACCACCGAGACCGTGACGTGCTTGGCCTTCTTGATGAGGTTGGCGTGGGTGGGCGACACCGCGGGATCGGTCAGCACTACGTCGTTTCCGGGGGCGCGGCCGATCGAGACAATCGGCTTTCTCAGCGGCAGCTCGACGAGCTGGCGAGTGCCCGGGTCGAGGTAGCGAAGGTGCATGGACCCACTTCTCCGTGAGACCGCACCTTAACCGCGCGCCCGCTACCAGCGCACCGTCACCAGCAGCTGGCTGGGGCCCGCCGCCAGGCTGACCGGTCTGGCCCCCATCGCGCGCGCTGTGCCGCCCAGTGTGGTACCCAGCCACACGCCTCCGGTGAGCGTGGCCAGCCCCCACTGAGCCGAGCGGACGCGCTCGAGTCGCAGCTCCTGTGCGCCCTCGTCGTCGCTGTAGATCTGGATGCCGTACTTCTCGGGATCGCCGTCGAAGCTCGCCAGGTAGCGGTTGGTCACCCCCACGCCCAGCAGCCCCAGGGTGACGCCGCTCGCGGTCAGCAGGCCCAGGCCCGGCCGGCCGTTGTGGAACTGGAGGCCACCCGGGGTGAGGAAGGCCCAGGCCGGAGGCAGGGGGCCTCGGGGCGCCGGCGCCAGCCCGCGGCGCTCGGCCTGCACCTCGGCGCGGACGCTGTCGAAGAACGCGACCACCTCGGGTGGGTGCTCAAAAGGATCGATGCGGGTGTCCAGGTCTTCGATCAGCACGGCGCGAAAGGTGCTGCGTGCGGCCTCCCGGTCGCCGTCCCGGTACTGGATCTCCCCGAGCCACAGCCGCGCCTCCCGCACCAGCGCGGCCGGCGCATCGGGGGACGAGGTGAGCCGGATGAGCAGGCCCTCGGCCTCGGGCACGCGGTCCTCGAAGTAGGCGTCGAGGGCCTGGTCGAGCAGCTGCTGGGCCGCCTCGGTAGCGCCCTCGCCGCCGGGCGCGGCCTGCTCTCGCGCGAGCGCCGATGTCAGGGCCAGGTTCAGGCAG
>CALGIB010000948.1 GCA_937915955.1 uncultured Pseudomonadota bacterium | reverse complement strand
CGCTGTGGGGTCGGCGCGGCCAGGGCGGCCGGGTGCAGCGAGGGGGTCGAGGAGGCGAACAGCGCGAAGGCGTGGCGTCGGGTGTACAGGCTCAGGCCCGCGGTCCAGGCCAGCTCACCGGGATCGAGGAAGGGCACCTGGACCTCGACGAAGACGCCGTGGATTGGGAGGGGACGGAACTCCAGACCGCCGCCGGCCGAGGCCCGCGCGGAGTCGTCCACACCCATGGCCATGGCCGCGGTGGCGTTGCCGCGCAGGATCAAGCGTCGGGCGAGCAGGTCGCGCTGGACCACGGTCTGGCCCCAGGCCATGGGGGCCCCGGCCGCGTAGCCCATCCCCGATCCTGCAATAAATGCTAACGATATAGGTGCTTTGTCTCTCTGGCTCAGGGCCCGTGCCTTGATCTCCAGGCCGCCGATGCCCGCGGCCTGCTCGTCGCTCACCACCAGATCCAGGAAGCCGAAGCTGTAGCCCAGCTGCAGGCCGATGCCGCTGGCCAGGTCCGGGCTCGTCGAGACGTTGTGGCCCACCCGGAGCGCGACGCTCGTCTTGGGGCCCACGTCCGCGGTGGGCTGCAGCCCAAGGCGGGTGCGTTGCAGGCGGCTGTCGAAGGCGTGGGGCGAGGGCAGCTCGATCGCCTCGACGTCCACCGCGTCGCCCAGCGCGCCCAGCCTGTAGGTCTGCAGGAGCGTATGGGCCTGCCCGCTGTGTCCGCCGGCCTCGTCCCGGTTCTCGAAGTACCAGCTGGCGTCTTTGCCGCAGCCTCGTCCGATGGCTGGGCCTCCGGGGTGGGACTCGACCCAGGGGCTCAGGTCGTAGACCTGTCCCTCGAGGATCATCCAGCAGTCCTCGGGTTGATCGTGGCGGGCGACCTCGGCGGCCGAGAGCTCCAGCGCGAACGCGTAGCGGAGCAGGAGGTGGACGAGCATGAGGTTCGATAGCACGCTCCGTGCGAAGCTTGCCTCGTGCTTGTCCTGATCCTCGCCTGCAGCTCCGAGCTCGAGCCCCTCGCTGTGACGCCGCCTCCCGCGCCCGTGGAGGCATCGGTGGATCCTGCCCCCGTCGGGACCATCGGCGGGGAGCCGATTCTGGAGCGCCCGGTCATCCTGGGCGGGATCGCCAACGAGGCGGTCGAGGCCGTGGTCGAGGCGCGCAGCGAGGCGCTCCAGGCCTGTCGGACGGCGCCAGGGCCGGGCAAGCTGCTGCTGCAGTTCCGGATCGATGCCGGGGGCGAGGTCGTCGAGGCGGACCTGCGCTCGACCACCCTGCGTCACGCCGAGACCGAGGCCTGCGTGCTCGCCGAGGTGCGCTCCCTGCGCTTCCCCGCGCTCGAGCGGGGCGAGGTCGCCGTGGTCACCTGGCCGCTGGAGCTGCGGTGAGCCTGCTGTCGCTGCTCCTCGGCGCGGGCCCGGCCGATCGCCTCCCCAGGCCTCGGCCCGAGCCCTGCCTGAGCGTCGAGGGCGAGCCGGACGAGGGCGAGTTCGTGGGGGCGTCGGGGCTGGACTACGCGCAGGTCCGCGGCGCCTTGAACGGAGTCATCCAGACCGCTCTGTACTGCCCTCGGCCCGAGGGCATGGCCGCCGTGCACTTGACCTACGAGCTGATGGTGGGCTGCGACGGCGTGGTCAGCTCGGTCGAGGTCACCGACGACGGGGGCGCGCCCGAGGCCTATGGTGCCTGCGTCGGCGCCGTGCTGGAGAGGGCCGACTTCCCGGCTCACGACATGCCCGACGGCATGCTCGTGACCTACCCCGTCGACGTGAGCTGGTAGGCGTGTTCCGCCTGCTGATGCTGGCCTGCACCGGCGAGCCCTCCGCCCCGGTCGTCGAGCCCGAGCCGGACTGTCGCCCTACGGCGGTGCAGTACCTGGTCGAGGCCGAGGCCGTGATCACGGGGCCGAAGCCCGCCTCCAGTGAGCTGGCGCGCTGGTCGCCTGGGGTCGACCGCTGGTCCTCCGAGGCCATTGAACTCAACGATGTCGCAATGTTGCGTGTCTCTGTCCGTAAAGGCCAGGCCCTGGAGCTGCGGCTCAAACCCGTCGTGCAGGGCGACACCGTCGAGGACACCACGCTCCGGGAGATCCGGCTGAACCTGGAACGGGACGCCGGCCCCGACGAGGTGCTGGAGCTCGAGATGGACCTGCGCGAGGCCCTGGAAGGCAGCTGGCGCGCCAAGGCCGGGCGCCCCCTGGTGGGCCTGCGTATGGTGGCACGAGATGGCGAGATCGTTCAGGTTTCCCTGCACGACGAGAGCTCGCTGTTCCGCGAGCCGGCTCAGGTCCAGCGGGTCGTGAGCCGCGGGCAGGTCCGACCGTCCTGGGCGCTGCGGGGCGGCGGCGAGGTGCGCCTGTGGTTCGAGGCCCCCCAGGGCTCGGAGCTCCGCTGGCACGGCGAGGCTCGGGGGCAGGCGGTGGGGAGTCTTCATGTCTCGGGGCAGGAGTTGCCGCTGGGTGAGGGCCTGCAGGTCGCCTCGCTGGTCCAGGGTCCACAGGAGCTGATGCTGCGCTCGAGCGGGGACGGGGTGGCCTTGTTCGGCGATCCCCGCGTGCTGGTGCCGGGCCGTGGCTGCGCCCCCGACGTGCTGCTGCACCTGACCGACACCCTGCGGCGGGACGCACTCCACCAGGGCGACTCGCCGGCCATGGACCTGTTGGCTGAGACGGGCCTGGAGTTCGCCCAGGCCTGGAGCACCTCGTCGTGGACCA
>CALGIB010000947.1 GCA_937915955.1 uncultured Pseudomonadota bacterium | reverse complement strand
CGCCGCTGCTGTAGGTCACCAGCAGGTCCTCTCGGTCGTCGCCGTCGATGTCCACCAGCGTGTAGCGCGGGTCGCCCGTGCCCGAGGTGGCCGTGAAGGCGCCGGCGTTGAAGCCGTTGGGCAGCAGCCAGTAGTCGGCCTCGGCCTCGAAGCCTTCGCCCGTGTTGTCGAAGCTCAGCCACTTGCTGTCGCTGAGGCTCGCGTCCGCCGTGTCGTAGAGGATGAACAGCTCGTCCAGCCCGTCGCCGTCCAGGTCCTGCAGCACCCAGTTCACCCCGTCGCCGGTCACGTCCGTGGGGTTGTAGAAGGCGTTCTGGGCGTAGCCGGCCGGCAGGGTCCAGCCGCTGGCGGCCGACTCGAAGCCGGAGCTGGCCTGGCCGTAGACCAGCCACTTCGTCGTGCCCACCTCGTCCAGGCCCTCGAAGCCGGTGACGACCAGCTCCACGGGCCCGTCGCCGTCGAGGTCCATCACCGCCCAGTTGGGTGCCGAGCTGGACTGGTCGTAGGGCATCGTGAAGCTGTTGCTTGGGAAGCCCGAGGGCAGCACCCAGGTCGCGCCGGTGGTCGAGAAGCCTGAGCCGGAGTTGTCGTAGACCAGCCAGCGCGTGTCCCCGACGCCCTCGATGCCCTCGTAGTAGGTGCTGACCAGGTCGGGGTCGCCGTCGCCGTCCATGTCGATCAGCCCCCAGTTCGGGCTGGAGCTGGAGGTGTCCTGGATCTGGTAGAAGGCCCCGGCGTCGTAGCCGGGGGGCAGCGCGAAGCTGCTGCCGCTGGCCGACCAGCCGTTGCCGCTGCGCTCGTAGACCATCCACCGGTCGCCGCCGACGTCCAGGCGGTCGTCGTAGGTCAGCACCAGCTCCTCGGCGCCGTCGCCGTCCAGGTCCAGGATCGTCCAGTTCGGCGAGGCGGAGCTGGTGTCCGTGCCGCTGGTGAAGCTGGCGTCCGGGAAGCCGGTCGGTAGGGTCCAGTTGGCGGAGCTGCTGCCGAAGCCGCCGACCTCCTGCTGGTGGAGCAGCCACATGCTGGTCCCGACCACCGGCACGCCGTCGAAGAGCGTGATCACGATCTCGGGCAGGCCGTCCTGAGCGAGGTCGTCCAGGGTCCAGTTCGGGGACGCCGACGAGACGTCGTAGGGGTAGGCGAAGGTCCCCTCGGCGAAGCCGGCCGGCAGCTTGAACTGCTCGGACAGAATCGAGAAGTGGGTGCCCTCGCACCCCGGCACCTCGGCCTCGCTGTCGTCCACGACCGCGGACTCGTCCGGGCTCGTGTCGATGGTGTTCGCGGGCTCGAGGCCGCAGCCGATCAGCAGCAGCAGCACTGTGCTCTCTCCGAGATCTTGCGGTCGAAGCCTAACCCGCGCGATGGGCGCTCCGCTCTCAGCAGGCCCCGCCGACCAGCGCCTCGACGATCTCATCGACGCTGCGGACGCCGAAGCTGGCCCGCCAGGCCTGGTTGGGCTCGGTCAGGGTGGTGCGGCGCAGGTACCGAGGCGAGCTCGGGAGCGCCTGCTCCTGCTCGATCAGGCTGCGCAGGCGCTGGCCGAGGGGGGTGCGCGCGGTGAGCCTGGGGCTGCGCTCCGTGCGGGCACAGAGCCGCCGGTGGACCTGGGCCAGCGAGGCCAACAGGCCCACCGCCTCGGTCCGGTGCAGCGTGCCGACCAGGTGCTGCTCGCCGGGCATCGCCTGGCCGTCGACCCGGGCGACGATGGCGCGGGCCAGCTCGTCGACGTGTACGAAGGGCAGCAGCGTGTCGGCGGCGTCCAGCTCGAAGCGGCCCGAGCCCTCGGCCGAGGCGGCGGCGGCCTCGAGCCAGCCCGTCAGCGGTCCGTCGATGCCCACGGCGCCGAAGCGGTGGCCGGAGCGGACGACCACCGTGGGCACCTGGGTGCGGCGGGTCCAGTGGTGGAGGCGGGCCTCGGCCGCGCAGCGCCAGGCCAGCCAGGCGCTGCCGAAGCGCTTGGGATCGACGTCGGGCTCGTCCGGGTAGAGCTGGTCGATGAGGGCGCTGGACAGGTAGATCAGCAGCTTCGGTGGCCCATAGGCGCTGAGGCCGTGGAGCAGGCTCTGGCTGCCCTTCAGGTTCAGGTCCAGGACCTGTCCCTCGCTGGCCTGGCAGATCTCGGCCAGGTGCACCACGACCTCGACGCCTGCGATCTGGGGGCCCCAGCGGTCGGGGGTCAGCAGATCGGCCCGGACGAGGGACCTGGGCTGGATACCGCGGAGGTCTTCGTCCGGGCGGGCCAGGACGGTCAGCTCGTGCTGCGGGTCCAGGCCCAGGAACACCCTGCGCCCCAGCGGGCTGCCCGCGCCGGTCAGCAGGACCTTCACGAGGCCCCCAGGGCTTCGAGCAGCGCCTGTTGGGCCCGCTCTCGACGCATCGGACAGCCGCTGACGTGCCTCAGGCCGTGCGCGGCGGCGAACTCGGCCGAGCAGTCCCCCAAGGCCAGCCCCGAGCGGGCGGCGTCGGGCCGCCGGTCGGCGGGCTGGTGGCCCATGTAGAGGTCCAGGCCGTCGACCAGCAGGGTCTTGGCGACCCGGGCCAGGCTGCCCACGCGGGTGGGGTTGGCCTTGGCGTAGTCGAGCAGGCTCGAGGCCGCCAGGTGGCAGGTCGAGCAGCTGTCGCCGGGGAAGACCCGGGTGGCGCGCGTGGGATGGAGCACGCCCTGGGGGCGGGCGAAGTCGCGCGCGAAGGGCCGCATCGCGCCGAGCTCCGCGATCGGCGCGGCGTCGGGCG
>CALGIB010000946.1 GCA_937915955.1 uncultured Pseudomonadota bacterium | reverse complement strand
CGAGCCTCGACCGGGCGGGTGTCCAGGCCCGGGTCCAGGTCCGCGACCCGCCCCAACAGGTCCAGCGCCTGCTCGGGCCGACCGCCGGCCAGCGCGGCCTCGGCCTCGTCCAGGGCTCGCTGACCCAGCATCCGACGCGCCTCCTGGGCCGCGCGGGTGTCCTGGAACTCCCGCACGATGCCGAGGAGCTGGCCCTGGGTAGGCCGAGGCCCCAGGGCATCCAGCGCCTCCCACGCCGACTCCTGCCAGCGGATCTCCTCCGCTTCGGCCCCCATCGGGCCCTGGGGGAACCAGCTCAGGTAGTCCTCGGCCAGCGCGACGCTGGGCCGAGCCCGCAGCCGCGACCACAGCGCCTCCTCGGCCAGGCCCCAGCCCGCCTCGGCGTAGGGGCGCAGGGTGGGCACGCCCATGGCCGCGTCCAGGAGATCGAAGTTCTCGGCGAAGCCGAGCTCGGCCAGCACCAGCAGCGCCCGACCGGCCTCGGGCTTGTTGGCCTGGATGGCCGCCCGCAGCTCGGGGACCGCGTCGGGACCAAAGGCCAGCAGCTCCTCGTAGGCGGCCTTCCAGGTCGCGTCGTCCTGGGACTTCAGGGTCTTCACGAGCTTGGCCAGCGCCGCGTCGTCCACCTCGGCGGCGTCCGCCAGGGCGTGGACCTGAGCCTCGCCGTGGGGCAGGCAAGCGAGCAGCCAGAGCAGCAACATCCGCACGCTCTAACGCAGCCAGAGGCTGCGACCGTCGGCCGAGAGCACGGGCGAGAAGCCCTCGGCGGAGAGCAGGCCCCGGGCCGGCTCCAGGTTCCCGCGCAGCTCCCGCTCGTGCAACACCACGCTCACGTCCGGCAGGTCCAGGGACGAGGGCAGGGGACCGTCCAGCGCGGGATCCAGGGCCCGCACCGAGTCCAGGCCATCCTCGGAGCTCACGCCGACGGCGTTGAAGTCGGGCGCCCAGGCGCTGGCCTGGCCGTGGAAGACCTGCTGGTAGAGGAACCAGCGAGCCCGTGGGCGCGAGGGGTTCAGGACCCCCGGAGGCATGGCCAGCGGGCCGGGGATGTCCAGGACGGGGCCCTCGGGGAGGCTGGCGTAGACCGCCTCCGCCCGGCTGGGGGCCGAGGGCAGCAGGGGCTCGACGGGAGACAGCAGCAGGCCCTCGGCGACGACGGCCAGGGCCAGCCAGCCACCGTGCCTCCAGCGCTGAGCGACCTGTCCAGCCATCAGCGCCAGCACCACCAGCGCGCCCGCGTGGAGCCGGTAGGCGAAGCGCAGCGGCGAGGGCAACAGACCCAGGGAGAGCACCCAGAACAGGACCAGCAGGAGACCGAGGCGCCAGCGCCGACCCCAGATGGCCAGGGCCGGTGCCAGCAGCCCAAGCCATGATGTCTTGGCGAAGGGGTTGTCAGATAGAAGCCCAGGAATACTGGGAAATATATCGGTACCCATCGCGCGGCGAACCGCCGGATCCAGGGCCTCTCGCTCGGAGAAGGAGCCCAGGAAGCTGGCCATGAAGGGTGAGGCCAGGCAGAGGCCGCCCAGCATCGCGAGCCAGCCTCGGCGGCCCAGGAAGACGGCGATCAGGCAGGCGACCGCCCCCAGGTACCAGCTCGAGATGACCGTCACGCCGAAGGCGAGCATCGCCCAGCCTGTGCGTCGCCGCGCGTGGGCCCAGAGGAACAGCGCCAGGCTCCATCCGTCCAGGCCCTCGACGATGCCCTCGACCGCGTAGCCGTGGAAGAAGGGCGCGCAGCCGTAGATGGCCGCCGCGACCAGCGCCCCGGAGCGCTCGAGGCCCCAGGCCCTGGCCGCTCCGAAGGCGCAGAGGACCGTGGCGATCCGCGCCGTCAGGACGCCCAGGTTCCAGGTGGCCGGCACGCCGAGCAGGGGGATGAGGGGCGTCGCGAACCAGCCGTGCAGCGGGGACGAGTAGTAGAAGGGCATGCCCTCGGGGGCCGCCAGCTGCTGACAGTGCTCAGGCAGCCCAGGCTGCTGCGAGGCGAACCACCACATGCCCCAGACCGAGGGGTACAGGTCCGTCCACGGCGAGCCGATGAGCTCCCCGGTGAGCAAGGCCGGCAGCGCCGGGAGCAGGCCCCAGGCCAGCGCGAGCAGCAGGATGGGCCAGGCCCGACGGAACCCGGCCACGGCCCGGCTCAGAAGATGCCGAGCTGCTCGATGCCTTCGCAGTGCTCGGTGTAGATCAGGCCCTTCAGCCCGGGGCTGCTGGCCTTGTGCGTGCCAGGCCGGTCGTCCGAGTAGGGGAAGGCCCCCTCCCAGTGGTCCAGATCGATGTCCAGGACCATCTGCCCGGCGGCCTCGTCGTGCCAGAGGATGTTGTAGGTCCCGTGCGTGGCCCCGGCCGAGTAGTAGTCGCCGGTCCAGTAGTAGTCGGCCTCGGACCCGCCGCCCGAGTACTCCCAGTCGCCCTCGCCGTAGGCGCACTCGGTCTGCACGTTGCCGCCGGTGTCCGTCTGCAGGTCGTAGGCCGCGACCTCCATTCCGCCGACCTGCGAGAAGCTCAGGTTGCAGTGCCCCTCGGTGAACAGGTCCGTGCGGTCCACCGACTTGCTGTCCTTGTCGAACAGGTCGGTCATCAGCCCGCAGGTCGCGTCCGGGTTGCTGCTTGCGTAGACGAAGATGGCGCTGTCGCTGCTGAAGCTGAAGGCCCTGGCGATGGCGACGCTGCCCTCGAGGCTGCCGTCTCGCAGGTCCATGGGCCCCGCCGCGGTGGAAGAGGGCGTCG
>CALGIB010000945.1 GCA_937915955.1 uncultured Pseudomonadota bacterium | reverse complement strand
CGGCCGGCACCGAGGTCGCCCTGATCCGGGGATCGGCCGGGAACGCCCTCCTGGTCACGACCTACGACCCCAGCACGGTGGAGCAGACCGACGAGTTCCTGATCGAGTCCCCGCTGGGGGACGACAACCTGGCGTCCTGGCCCAGCTCCACCCTGCTGGTCCGCGAGCACTACTTCGTGTCCGTGCAGGGGCACCCGGGGGACGCCTACGGCACGAGCACCGGCGACGTCTACCTGCTCGCCTTCGACACCTCCTGGAACCTCGTCGAGACGCTGCGGGTCACCGACCTGGGCGGCGAGCGCGGCACCACCGCCGCCTTCCAGATCAGCCTGGTCGAGCAGGACGGGCTGATCGTGGTGTCCTACACCCACGACGCTACGCCCTTCCACGTCGTCATCGACCAGCGCCCGCTGTGGTTCCCCCCGACGGTCGAGGCCGGGCCGGACCAGGAGGTGCTCGTCGGCGAGGAGGCCCGCGTGCAGGCCACGGTCGAGGACCCCTCGGAGAGCGAGGAGACCACGGTGACGTGGACCATCACCTCGGCGCCAGCCGGCAGCATCGCGACGCTCCAGGGCGAGGGCGCAAACGATGGCCTCGTCCCCGACGTCGAGGGCGAGTACCTGCTCCAGGTCACGGTGGTCAACCCCTGGGCGACCGTCTCCGATCAGCTGACCATCACGGCGGTCGCCAACCCCAGCGACTCGGATCCGACCGACGACAGCGGCCCCGACGACACCGAGGACGAGCCGCCGGACAGCTACACGCCGGACGATCCCGGCTGCTCAGGCTGCAACAGCCCCTCGGGCGGCTGGGGCGCCACCCTGCTGCTGGCCCTGTTCGGCCTGGCCCTGCTACGCCGTCGCGCGTCGGCGGAGCAGCAGCAGCCCAGCCAGGCCCGCCGCTAGCCAACCGGCCTTGGCCGGGGCCGAGCTGCAGCGGCCCTTGGGCTCCTCGACGGAGGGCTCGCCCGTGTCGGCGCTGTCCAGGGCGAGCGCGCAGTCCGGGTCCTCCTGGGCGCAGCGCGCGTCACACAGCCCGTCGCCGTACCAGCCGTTGATCTCGCAGAAGTCGGCGGTGCCGTGGACCGCGATGACCTGCTCCAGGATCCACTCCCGCTGCTGGTCGATGCGGGTCGAGCCCGAGCTGACCAGGCAGTCCTGGTCGCCCCAGCTGTGCACACCCCACTGCTCCCAGACGCCGTCCGGGGCGAGGTGGAACATGGGTCCGCCCGAGTCACCCGAGCAGATCTGGGACCCGTCGGTGTTCGTCGCGCTCTCGCTGATGATGAAGCCCTGGCGGAAGCCGTCCACGGTCATCTCGGCCGAGCGCTTGGTGCCGGAGCCGGAGCCGTCCGCTCCCGTCGAGCCGAAGCCCACGCTGATCACGTCAGCGCCCGTGTCGTCCGCGTTGACGAGGTCCCTCAGCACGATCCAGCTGGGCCGGACGGGCGCGTCCTCCTCGAGGATCAGGATCGCGACGTCGTTGTCGGGCAGGATCGCGCCCTCCAGCGGCGAGTAGTCCGGGTGAATGACCCCGCTCTCGAAGCCGATGCTGGCCTGGTAGTCGTCGATGTCGTCGCCGATGAAGGTGGTGCCCCAGGCCACGACCACGTCCATCGGGTAGTCGGCGCCGCAGTGGGCGGCGGTCAGGACCACGCGCGGCGTGATGAGGTTGCCGCTGCAGGCCGAGAAGCGGCTGTCCCCGCTCTCGACCCCCAGCGAGACCGCGCTCGGGAAGCCGGACTCCTTGTCCCCGTTGACGATCTTGGGGCTCGCGGCCAGAGGCGCGGACAGAACGATGTGCAGCATCTCAGGGGCGTATTGCCCATGCTAGAGTCCGGCCATGCTCCTGATCTTCCTGGCCTGCACCTCGACCAAGCCCTCCGACTCGGGGGACTCGGCCCCGCCCATCGACAGCGACCCGGACCGGGTCTGTGAGACGCTGGAGGTGGACACCGCCCTGGAGAGCGGTCTGTGGGCCTTCGGCGCAGCGGAGGCGGTCTTCAACGACTGCGAGAACGCGGCCGGCAAGGGCCTGCACATCCACATCGGCGAGGACACGCTGGTGGATCTCGTGCGCGACGGCACCTGCCTCGAGGGCGTGAGCGACCCGGGCAGCGACCAGGAGATGGAGTTCGTCGGCGAGACCGACGGCAGCGCGGTCAGCCTGCAGGGCAGCCAGGTCCGCATCGAGGTCGGCACCTGCGTGGTGGGCGTCACCGCCACGTTGACCGGGACCATGACCGCCTCGAGCACGATGGACTACCGGATGGACGCCACGCTGGAGATCGTGGAGGAGCTGTCTCCCGACGCCTGCAGCTACATCATCGGAGACACGGCGAACCACACCTTCCCCGAGCTGCCCTGCGGGCAGGCGTGGACAGGGACCGGGCGCCTCACCGACTGAGCCGCGGGCGCCTCAGCCCTCGACCTCGATCCGTGTGTCGAAGCGCGGCTGGACCACCGCCAGCTGATCTCGCAGGGTCTTCATGACGTGGGCCCGGGTGGCCTCGTCGGCGCCTTCGGACCGGATGCGGGTGGCCAGCGCCGCCTTGAGCTCGCGGATGCGCGCGTGCCGCAGGCTGGTGGGCTGCTCCAGGTCCACGGGCTCGTCCAGCAGCAGGCCCAGGCGGCCCAGCTCGCCGGCGTCCTGCTGCTCGTCGAAGGCCAGCTCCATGAGCACCTGCTGCAGCAGATAGGCCGAGATGCGCACCCGGAAGCGCAGGTCACGGTCGGCGATCTGCGGCGCCAGCTCGCCGGTGAGGAACTGGGCGACGCCCGTCAAAAGGGCCAGCTTGTCGGGGGAGTCCTGCATCAGCGCGCCTCCTGGGTCGGCGGGGTCAGAGGGTCGGGACCCAGCCCGTCCGGGCCGGCCTCGATGAGGCGCAGCGCCTCGTAGGCCATCTCGGCGGAGCGACGAGGGATGGCCAGCATCTCCAGGTCCCGGGTCTTGCCCTTCAGGTAGCGCTGGCCCTGCACGACCGCGCCGATGCCCCAGCGCAGGTTGCCCACGACCTCCCACCAGTGCAGCCGGACGGGGTCCACGGCCCGGCCCGAGGCCGCGCTGTACCTCGCCGCGAGGTCGCCGCGCGTGGTGATCCCGCCCGCGGTCTGCTTGATCTGCCCGAAGCGCCAGTCGCGCACGCAGAGCCAGGCCAGGTCCTCGTGAGGGTCGCCCCAGCGGGCGAACTCCCAGTCCAGCAGGGCCACCAGACCGCCCTCGTCGACCAGGAAGTTGCCGGTCCGGAAGTCCCCGTGGACCAGGGTGGTCTCGGCCTCGGACGGCAGGTGGTCCCTGGCCCAGCGCAAGGCCAGCTCGAGCTCGGGCCGGGCCTCGCCCAGGCTGTCCAGCAGAGCGTAGAGGTCCGCGACGGCCACCTCGGGCGCCGTGCGCTGGATGGGCAGCTCGACCTGGTCCGGCGTCACGCTGTGCACGGCCGCCAGGGCCCGGGCCAGCTGCTCGGGCAGGCGCTGCCGGGCCCGGGCCAGCTCCGGCTTCTTCACGACCTTCGAGCCGATGGCCTCGCCCTCGGCCCAGTCCATCAGGTAGCACCAGGCGCCCTCGCGGATCACGCCCTGGCGCAGGCTCGAGACCGCGGGCGTGGGGACGCCAGCGGCCACGGCGGCCTGGATGACCGGGAACTCCTGCTCGCGGCCGATGCTGCCGGGCAGGGACATGGCCGCATCCGAGCGCAGGGCGAAGCGGCGCTCACCGGCGCCCTCGCGGACCCGCAGCGAGAAGTTGTCCTGACAGGCGCCGCCGCCCAGCGGGCGTAGCTCCAGCACGTCCAGCCCCATGACCGAGGCGATCTGTTGCTCGTGGCTCATGCGGCGAACCTACCCCAGCGATAGGCGAGCAGCTTGGAGGCGCCATGCTCGTGCTCTTGCTGTCCTGCACCGGGAAGATCCCCACCGAGGCCCTCGCCGAGGAGCCCGCCGAGCCCAGCCCGGTCGAGGTGCCCGCCGATGCCCCTGCGGCGGTCGAGGCCGACTTCGCCGACCTGTCCCAGCAGGCGACCATCACCTTCGCGGTCCTGGGCGACAGCGGCGTGGTCGGCGAGGACGCCGTGGCCGTGGGCGAGCACCTGGCCGCGACCTGTCGGCGGCTCGGCTGCGACTTCGCCCTGTTCCTGGGGGACAACGTCTACCCGGCGGGCGTGAAGTCGGTGGACGACGAGGGCTTCCAGACCTCCTTCGAGCGGCCCTTCGCGCCCATCGGCGAGCTGCGCAGCTGGATGGTGCTGGGCAACCACGACCACCTCGGCGACGTCCAGGCCCAGCTCGACTACGAGAGCCCGCGTTGGCGCATGCCCGCGCGGCACTACCAGGTGCCCGGACTGCCGGCCTGGCTGGTGCTCTACGGCTGGGACAGCCAGGAGGCCCACAAGCGCCCCGACAGCCCGGAGACCGCGCAGATGCTCGCGGACATGAAGGCCAGCCTCTGCTCGACGAGCGGCTGGGCCTTCCCCTTCGGGCACCACCCCAACCACAGCAGCGGCCCCCACGGGCGCGGCGACGAGCTCGACGGCGTGCGCGCGCTGACCGAGCCGATCTGGGCCGAGTGCGGCGTGCAGGCCAGCTTCAGCGGCCACGACCACCACCTCGAGGTGCTCAAGAGCGAGGGCTACCTGAGCCTGATCTCGGGCGCGGGCAGCAGCAACCGCGGCGTCTGCGACAACGAGGGCCCCTACAAGCGCGCGGACAGCTGCGCCAGCCGCGGCGGCCTGAACCAGAAGTTCCTGTCCGGAGAGCTGGGCTACATGGTCGTCACCGCCACCGAGACCAGCGCGCGCCTGGACGTCT
>CALGIB010000944.1 GCA_937915955.1 uncultured Pseudomonadota bacterium | reverse complement strand
GTGGACGCCCGCATCCCGACGGCCGTGACGCAGCTCCGAGGGGACCAGCCCCTGGTCGACCTGCCCATCGACAGCGAGGGGAGGGGCTTCGGCCACCGCTACCTCTACCTCCAGACGGCGCACGGCCGGTCCCTGCTGACGGGCATGGCGCCGATGCGCGAGGGCCTGTTGCTCAACGAGCCCCTGGTGGTGCTGTCGGCGAACGCGGCCATCGGCGAGGCCCGGCACGCTGCCCCGCGGCGAGGCGTGGGCGACGTGCTCGAGGGGCTCGGCGTCCGCACCGTGCTGTTGCACCGCGAGCACCTGGACATGGGCGGTCGCGTCCTGCTCGACCGTCTGCTGGCCCACGCCTTCGAGCCGCCCCAGCGGGATCTGGTGGGCGGGGTGGACGTCTTCGGCGTGCAGCCGGGGGATCCGGAGGAGCTCGAGGCCGTCGGCTTCGAGGACCCGCACGAGCCCCCGCGAGGTTGGCAGGATCCGGACGCCTACCTGGAGCAGTGGCTCGCGGATTAGGGTGGCGCACTCCCCGGGAGCCTCCATGCCGCTGCTGCTCTACCTCACCGCCTTCCTGCCCGGCCCAGAGGGCGTCCAGGTGGGCCCGGACGCGCCTCACCTCGCCTCCACGCCCTCGCTCCAGGTGGCCCTGTCCGCGCAGCCCTCGGCTCGACAGTTCCGGGACCGCTGGGGCGCCTGGGTGATCCGCTGGGACGAGCGGGACCGCTCGCCTCGGGCGCTGATGGGGCAGGGCGTGCCCGTCGATCAGCTCGACGCCTTCGTGCGCGACGTGGCCGCGCTGAGCGGCGTCGCCCTCGAGGACCTGGTCCTGGTCCGTCGCAACAGCCTCGGCGAGACGGCGCACTGGAGCTACCAGCAGCTGCACCAGGGCCGGCTGGTCGAGGGCGGCGGCCTGGACGTGCACGCCGAGGGCGGCCGCATCCACGGCGCCTTCTCCAGCCTGCATCGGCCTCGCCTGCCCGAGGCCCCCGCCGCGGGCCAGACGGCGCTGTGGCACGAGGGCGGCTGGGGCTGGGTCGAGCGCGTCGAGGACGGCGACCTCGTGCAGTTCTATGGGGAGTCCGGCCTGGTGCACGCCTGGACCGAGGCCCGGCACCTGGACGTCGAGCTCGAGGAGCGGGCGGCCGGCGATGCCCTGATGAGCCAGCCCGCCGAGGGGGTGCTGGTCGAGGACGAGGACGGCTGGGAGCACACCGCCAGCGACGGCAGCCACAGCCGCGCCGATCCCTTCTCGGCCACGCTGGATGGCCCGGAGCTGACCGTCAGCGACAACGGCGCGCTCATCACGGTCGACGCCGTCAGCGGCGACGCGCTGGTCGGCGGCGAGGACATCCCCCTGGCGGCCGCCTCGGTGCTGCACCACTTCCAGGTCGCCTGGGGCTGGCTCGAGGACGTGCGCCCCGACCACCCCTGGCTGTCCCGAAACGTGCCAGCCAACGTGCGCGCCCAGCAGGGCTGCTGCAACGCCTACTACACCAGCGGCACCCTGACCTTCCTGGTCGGGGCCGAGTGGATCTACGATCTGGGCCGCTTCGCGGACGTCATCTACCACGAGATGGGGCACGGCTTTCACCACTACGTGCTCGAGGGCGGCAGCTTCGCCGGGGACATCAGCGAGGGCAGCGCCGACTACGTCTCCGCCACCATCAACGACGACCCCGTCCTGGCCCGGGGCGTCTACGTCGGGTACCCGGAGTACTCCATCCGGGAGATCGAGACCGACAAGGTCTACCCGGACGACGTGGTCGGCGAGGTCCACACAGACGGCCTGATCTGGGCCTCCTTCCTCTGGAACCTGCGCAGCCAGTGGGCGGACGCGCTGGGGGTCGAGGCCGGCGTGCGGCAGACCGACGAGCTCTTCCTGGAGAGCCTGTCCTACGGACCGGGCCTGACCGACGTCGGCGAGGCCGTGTTGTTGGCGGACGACGACGACGGCGACCTGTCCAACGGCACGCCGAACGCCTGCGAGCTGGTCGAGCTGCTGGACCAGCACGGGCTGGGGCCCGGCGAGGTCGGGGTCCTGGTGCTGGAGCACGAGCCCCTGGGCGCCCAGGGCAGCGACGCGCTGGTCTACCCGGTGGACTTCGGCATCTGGAACCTGCTGGCCGACTGCGGCGAGCTGGACGCCAGCGAGGTCCAGCTGCACGTGGCGGTGGGGGCCGACGACCCCGACGAGTTCGACAGCTACGCGCTGATCGAGGTCTCGGACCTGGGCGGTGGTGCCTTCGAGGGGCTCATCCCGCGGGCCTTCCCGGGCCAGCAGGTGCACTATTTCGTGAGCTTCCTGGGCAGCGACGGGGCCACCAGGGTCGCCAGCCACGGGGACCTCGACGGCGGGGCCTGGAGCTTCTGGGTGGGCGACCGCGAGGACGTGTGGTGCGAGGACTTCGAGTCCGGCGAGGGCGACTGGAGCTTCGCCGCGGGCCTGCTGGACGGCCGCACGGAGGAGGCCTGGGTCTCGGAGTGGACCGTGGGCGCGCCCGGCGGCGGGCAGTTCGACCCCGACGCCGCCTTCGAGGGCAGCAGCATCCTGGGCACGGAGCTGGGCGAGATCGGCGAGTACGCCAAGAACAACGGTCAGCGCGCCCTGAGCCCCGAGCTCGAGGTGAGCGGCGCCGGCCAGGACTGGCTCCTGCTGCTGAGCAGCCAGCGCTACCTGACCGTCGAGGACGGGCTCTACGACAAGGCCCGGGTGGGCTTCCTCGAGCTCGGCGACCAGGGTGCGATGGTCACCTGGCTGTACCAGAACCCCGCGACCAGCGAGGGCGGTCAGCACGTGCTCGACACCGCCTGGGTGCAGCAGGACATCGACCTCAGCGGGCTGCAGGGGCACCGCGGGCGCGTCGGCTGGGACCTCAGCTCGGACCAGGGCCTCGAGTTCGGCGGCTGGAACCTGGACAAGGTCTGCCTTCAGACGCTGGCGGACGTGCCTCGGCACTACCAGGTTCGGGACCTGTCGGCCTCGGACGACGAGCCCCAGGTCACCGTGACCTGGACGACCCCCTGGGTGCGGCCCTTGCACGGCGTCGCGCTGGTTCGGAGCCTCGGAGGGCCGCCCGCCTCGGTCCAGGACGGGGTCATCCTGGACATCGACCTGGCTCCCGAGCCGGGGGTCCAGGACAGCTACGTGGACGAGGACATCGGCGAGGGCGAGACGGCCTGGTACGCGGTGTTCGCCTGGCAGGACGGCGTGACGGTGCACGACGCGCCGGTCGAGGGCGAGAACCTGGACCAGGGCGGGGTGCCCGAGCCGGAGCCGGTGGACTCGCCGGCGGACAGCGAGCCCCAGCTCCAGGACAGCGAGGCCGAGGTCGAGGATGGGCTGGCCGTCGTCGAGCCCGAGGCCACCTGCGGCTGCGCCTCGAGCCGCGGCTCAGGGGCCGGGCTGCTGGCGCTCGCGCTGGGCGTCCTGCTGCTGCGTCGCCGCGATTCGTGGGCACGCTGATGCGTCGTCACGATTCCGTTACACTGGCGCCGCCTTGTCGCGAGAGCGCGTGAAGAACACCACGACCGCCCCTGTGATCGAGGCGCTGATCGCCCGCTTCGGAGCCCCTCCCCAGACCGCCGTGGTCCTGGGGAGCGGCCTCGGAGGGCTGGCGAAGCGCCTCGAGGACGCCCAGACCGCCGACTACAAGACCCTGGGCCTGCCCGAGCCCAGCGTCGCGGGTCACGCCGGGAGGCTGTCCATCGGCCGGCTCGGCCAGGCCCGCGTGGCCTTCCTGTCGGGCCGGGTGCACCTCTACGAGGGGCGGCCCACCGACGAGGTCGTCCTGGCGGTGCGCTGCATGGCGCACTGGGGCGTCCAGCGCGTCGTGCTGACCAACGCGGCCGGCGGCGTGGACCCCAGCCTGCAGGCAGGCGACGTCATGCTGATGACGGACCACTTGAACCTGACGGGCAGGAACCCCCTGGTCGGTCCCGACGCTGAGCGCTGGGGCCCGCGGTTCCCGGACATGGGCCGGGCCTACGACCCCGACCTGCGCGCCCAGGCCCAGCGGGTCGCGGGCGAGCTGGGCATCACCCTGCACGAGGGCGTCTACGCCGCCATGATCGGTCCCTCCTACGAGACGCCGGCCGAGGTGCGCATGCTCGCCGTGCTGGGCGCTCGGGCGGTCGGCATGTCGACGGTCCCCGAGGCCATCGCGCTCTCTCAGCTCGGCGTGCCGGCGCTGGGCTTCTCGATGATCAGCAACCAGGGCGCGGGCATCGGCGACCAGCCCCTGGACCACGCCGACGTGAGCCAGGCCGCGGCCAAGGCCGGGGTCACCCTGGGGCGGCTCATCCAGGCCCTGGTCGAGGAGTGGGGATGAAGGAGCTCCTGGAGGCTGCGCGCCACGTGCGCCAGTTCGCGCACGCGCCCTACAGCACCTTCAAGGTCGGGGCCGCCGTCCGAGGCGCCTCCGGGGCGATCTATACAGGCTGCAACATCGAGATCAGCAGCTACAGCCACACCTGCTGCGCCGAGCGCGTCGCCGTCTTCAAGGCCGTGAGCGAGGGCGAGACCCGGCTGGTGGCCTGCGCGGTCATCACGGACGTCTCGCCGCCGGCGCCCCCCTGCGGAGCCTGCCGCCAGGTGCTGCACGACTTTGGCCCGGACATGAGCGTGCTGATGGCCAACACCGCGGGCGAGCAGCAGGTCATGGCGCTGCGCGTGCTGCTCCCCAACGCCTTCACGCCGGACAAGGTGCTGGACGTGCTCAGGCGGACCTGAGCGCGTCCGCTGGCCTCACTCGCGGGCCATCGGCAGCACCCGCAGGACCTCGGTCGGCACCGTCAGGCCCTCGGCCAGCAGGAAGCTGGCGTACTCCGCCATGGGCACGAAGCCGTCCAGGCGGCCGGCCTCGGTCATGTCGTCGGGCGACAGCTCGCCGTTGATGGCGTCCCGCATCGCGTTGCCGATGCGCAGGACCTCGTAGACACCACAGCGGCCGGAGAAGCCGCTGCCGTTGCAGGCCTCGCAGCCCCGCCCCAGGAACATGCGCCCCTGGTTCGGCACGCGCACGCCGGCCTCCTTGAGCTGGGCGATGACGATCTCGCTGTACTGCTCCGGCTGGCGGCAGCGATCGCAGATCCGGCGGACCAGCCGCTGGTTGACGACGCCCTCCAGCGCCGAGCTCAGCACGAAGCGCTCGATGCCCATGTCCCGCAGGCGGGGGATGGCGCTGATCGCGTCGGTGGTGTGGAAGCTGGACAGGACCTGGTGGCCCGTCAGGGCTGCGTTGAAGGTCAGGTCGGCGGTGGCGCTGTCACGGGTCTCGCCGACCATGATGATGTCGGGGGACTGCCTCAGGAAGCTGCGCATGACGGTCGGGAAGGTCAGGCCGATGCCGTCGTTGACCTGCACCTGGGTGACCCCGTCCAGGTCGTACTCGACCGGGTCCTCGACCGTGACGATGCTGATGTCGGGCGAGTGACGCTCGATGATGGCGGCGTACATCGTCGTGGTCTTGCCGCTGCCCGTGGGCCCGCTGACCAGCACCAGGCCGCCGGGCTGGAAGATCATCCGGCGCAGCATCTCCAGGGCCCGGTCGTGCAGGATCAGCGACGACAGGCTCATCTGGAGGCGGCTGCTGTCCAGGATTCGGAGCACCACCTTCTCGCCCCAGCGCGTGTTGACGGTCGAGACCCGCAGCGCGTAGGTCTCGGTCTCGATGTTCATCGCGATGCGGCCGTCCTGGGGCAGGCGGCGCTCGGTGATGTCGAGCTGGGCCAGCACCTTGAGGCGGCTGAGCATGGGCAGGTGCAGGCTCAGCGCGACCTTGCCCTCGCGGTCCTCGAGGCGGCCGTCGATGCGGTAGCGCACGCGGACCTCGTCCTTGGCCGGCTCGATCAGGACGTCGCTCGCGTCTCGATCGACGGCCTCGACGATGATGCTGTCCAGCAGGCGCGAGACCTCCTGGGTGTTGGACTGGGCGCCGCTGGTGCGGAGGGTCGAGGTCGAGCTGACCTGCCCGAACTCGAGCTTCTGGGTCCGCATCGCGACCCGCTGGCGGAAGGCCATGCGGGAGCGGGTGCTGGTGCCCTCGGACTTCTCGACCTTGTCGCGCATGAAGCCGCTGAAGTCGCTGACGGACACGGCGATGAGGCGGACCTGCATGCCTCGCAGCAGGCGGCGGATCTCCAGCAGCCCGGCCCGGTTATGGGGCTGCGGCGTGGCCACCTCGACGATGCCGCGGTTCTCGCTCAGCGGGACCATCTGCAGGCGACGGATGGTGGCGACGGGCACCAACTGCAGCAGGTGATCGTCGAACTCGCGGCCCTGGAGCGAGTCGAAGCGCACGCCCTGGGCCTGGTTCAGGTCGTTGACCCGGTTGGCCAGGCGGGCGGCGATCTGCAGGCCGACCTTGGGCACGGTCTCGACCAGCCGCTCGAACACCGGCCGGTCGATGACGAACAGGCGCGTGACCTCGATGGCGCTGACGTTCGCGCTCCGCGGCGCGCCCGTGATGAGGCTCATCTCGCCGAAGTTGTCGCCGCTGCCCAGCTTGGCGAGCTCGACGGTGACGCCCAGGTCCCGGTCGCTGCGGTACACGCTGACCAGGCCGTTGGCGATGATGTACATCGAGTCGCCGGGGTCACCTTCGTGAACGACGACCTCGCCGGGGTTGGCGTCGACCACCTTGAGGTGAGGGGCCAGCTTGCTCTTCAGGTCGTGGGACAGGGGGCGCAGCATGTCGACGCGGTCGAGCAGCCGCACCACGCGGTCGTTGTCGGGGCGGCTGGCGCCGAGGTCGGCCATCACGCG
>CALGIB010000943.1 GCA_937915955.1 uncultured Pseudomonadota bacterium | reverse complement strand
AGCCGGCGGGTCGCCACCGCACACGCAGGTTCGATCCCTGCCGACCTCATCATCATCAGGAAGGGCCACCCGACGGCTGGCGACGGGCACCGGTTGGAAACCGGTTGGTCTACGGACGTGCGGGTTCGATCCCCGCTCCTTCCGCCAACATCTGGAGAGGCAAGCCGACGGATGGCGACGGCACCGGCTTTGAACCCCGGCGAGTCTTCGGGCCTTGCGGGTTCGATCCCCGCTCTCTCCGCCAGCTTCAAGGAGGAGTTGCCTAGCGGCCAAGGCAGCGGGTTGCTAACCCGTAGAGCGGAAGCTCCCAGGGTTCGAGTCCCTGCTCCTCCGCCATCTCACGTAGCTGTTCGGTCAGACCCCGAACCACCAGCGGTTGCGGTCCCCACGCCGCCGCGGCTTCCTCTCCGGCTCCGTCGCGTAGACCACGAAGAAGCAGGCCCCGAAGGTCAGGACGGCGGGGACGCAGGCGCAGGCTGTGGCCAGGGCGGCGAGCTGGACGGTGCGGCGAAGCATGCCCCGAGCCTACATCATCTTCACGGCCCAGAAGACCAGGTTGATGAGGCCGACAACGGTGGCAGAAAGCGCCACCCAGAACAGCCGGTCCATGCGGGCACGCTCTCGATCTCGGTCCTGCCGCCACTCGTTGAGACCGACCACCCGACGCCCGTCCGAAGTCGTGTGCCCCAGCAACGCCTTCCGGTTGGCCTCGACCGCGTCCATCAGGTCGCCGTGCTCGTTCCGCATGCCCTTGGTGCGCCCCCCGTTGATCAAGTCCTTCCCGTCGAGCACCTCGATGAGGTTGGCGAGCTTGCACGGGTGGAGCCCCGCGACCTGCTGGAGCCGCTGCCCCAGCCCGCCCTCGCCGTGCAGTTCGGCCTCCCAGTCGGGGCGAAGGACGACGCCGACCCGGAGCCACTCCCGCAGGGTCATGTTCTCTGTGGGGTCCAGGCGAACGGGAGCGCCATCTCCGACCTTCGATCGGATCTCAGCGATGAGCTGCTCCATCTCGGCGGACTTGAGGAGCCCGCTGTCTTCGTCTGACATCCCGTCTCCACAAAGCTGCCTTGCCGTTACCGAGTGTACAGCAACTTTCGCTTGACTCAGCCGCTACGGGAGGGTGTCGGCGGCGGCTAGATCCGCGGTGCTAGGCAACTCCAGGATCGGCATCGTCTGGATCCTGTAGTCGCTGACCCCGTGGGTGCCCTCGATCATCTCCTTCGCGCGCTCCACGGCCTCCATCAGCTGAGGGAGCGTGAACGGCTTGTCGAGGTAGACGGCGCGGAGCTGCGCCACGTCCTCCTCGATCCCGTGCCCGGCGGGGTAGCTGCCAGAGACCACCACCACGGGGAGGCCCTTGTGCTTGGCGTGCTTCCGCAGCGCGTCGAGGATCATCAGGCCGTCGACGTCGCCACGCAGGACGATGTCGATGACGGCGAACTCCAGGTCGTTGTCCACAATCGCCTGTAGCGCTGGGTGCCAGGCGACGGCAGGGACGACTGCGTAGCCTTCCCTGTCCAGGCCGTTGACCAGCAGGCGGAAGCAGTACTCCTCGTCCTCAACGATCAAGGCTCTCGGGCGGCCATCAGCCATCGGGCTCTCCATCCCCCACCTCGGTGTGACCCTCTGGCTCTGTTGTCGCACCTCGCCGGCGCTTCCGCAACGGCTGCTTCTGGACAGGCTCCCGGTCTTGCGCGCCCTTCCGGTAGTAGTCGAGCTGCTGGGGCGGCGGGGCGTCCGGACCTGCAGCCTCGACCTTCGCCACGTCGGAGAGGGCGGCCTGGATCGCCTCCAGCTCCCGATCCTGCTGGGCCTGCCGCTGGCGCTGCGCCTCCAGCTCCTCCTCGACATCGGAGGTGTAGTCGAAGGTGACGTCCTCGTGGCGAGGCGTCGGGGCCACCACGATGACCTCGGGCTCCGGGATCAGGAACGGGCAGCTCCCGATCAGCGCCAGGACCACCACCGTCAGGCAGCCCAGGAAGCGGAGGTCCTGGCGGGTCACCTTGCGCCCAGGCGAACCAGCAGGTCCTGGACCGAGCTGCTCAGGGAGCGGATCTCCTCGTAGTTGCGGTCGGATGCGACCCGGAGCCCCTTGAGGCTCTCGTCCACGACGTCGACCTTGCCGAGCTTCGAA
The DNA here is from genome assembly GCA_937915955.1 of uncultured Pseudomonadota bacterium. Classification (GTDB taxonomy): domain Bacteria; phylum Myxococcota_A; class UBA796; order UBA796; family CAJQPC01; genus JAAESX01. The sequence goes on along the minus strand of CALGIB010000943.1, from coordinate 2,291 downwards.
CTGTTCGAGGTGATGCGGGCGTGGATCGCCCCGTGCTCCCCGCCCAGCTCCGCCACCTGAGCCTCGAGGACCACCACCCGCTGCTCGAGGACCGCGGCCTGCTTGTCGCCGCCGAACCAGGTCACCATCCCGGAGAGCAGCAGCGGGATGACGAACAGCGCGACGCCCAGCGCCCACTTCGGGACGGGGGTGGCTTCCGGCTGCGGGACATCTGGCATGGCTGGGCTCCGAGTGCCCTACGCTACCACGACGTCAGCAGTGGTCGACGAGCGGCCACCAGCCCCACATCTCCCCGATAGCCCACAGCGTGAGCACCAGGATGGCGAAGAGGACCCAGCGGCCGAGGGCATCGCCGGCGCCGCAGCGCGGCATCAGCGGGGGTCGGAGTCCTTCGACCCCTCGCCCAGGACGTGCTTCAGCGCGGCTTCCCAGAACCCGACGGCGGCTGAGCCCATCACCAGGCCGTTGAGCACGGCGACGTGCCAGGGCACCCCTTGGGCCAGCGCCGCGACGATGTTCCCGAGCATGGCCAGGAAGATGGTGATCCACGGGATGAGGCGCTTCGGCACCTTGCCCAGCAGCTTCGCCTTGCGGAAGGCCCAGACCAGCAGGGTGAGCGCGGCGGCGAGCAGAGTGCTGATCCCGGCGGTCGTGCCCATGAACAGCGTGTTGAGCGCTTCGACGGCCTCGGCGTCGGTGACGTCGTCCAGAACGACCTCGCCGCCGTCGGGGGCAGCCGGCTCGACGCCGATCATGGCGCTGTCGTCGTCGTCGTGAGCATCGGTAGTGACGCTGGCGACGCTGCTGTCGTCGTCACCGACCGCGCTGGAGGTGCACGGCACGGTGACGCAGAGCGCCAGGAGGACAGAGATGAGGGCGATTCGCTTCATGGTGGTCTCCTTCTCGCCGTGATGGCGGCGAAGAGAGTCTACAGGCGGCCCGCCAGCCTGGGGCGATCTGGCTCCACCACACCGATGACCCCGCCGGCGCGGAGCACGGTGGAGCACCCCCGGTTCCGCTTGGTGATCATCTTCGGGGAGAAGAAGTCCAAGGGCGCCATGACGCCGCCTGGCGGTCACGCCTCCCCCCTGAGGTTCTCGCCCAGAAGACGTCGTGCATCGGACTACCTCGCCGCCCACACCACCGCCCGCGGCGCCCCGGAGCCCAGCCCGAGCCGCCGGACCTCGTCGTCGAACCCGAGCCAGAGCGACCCGGCGGCCTTCGCCATCACGACGGTCTGGTCGAGCTTGGCGCCCCGGGCGCTCCGCTTCGCCAGCACCTTCTTGAGGTCGGTGATGCTGCAGCTGCTCATCGAGCCGAGGAACCTCTTGTCGTCGTATGCCTTCCGCATGGTGGCGGCGACCTCGGCGGCGGAGTCGAACCCGATGAAGACCTTGTCCTCGTCGAACACCTTGAACGTCGGCGGTTTCCTGGTGTGCACGATGTAGACGTTGGTGCTGGAGGCGTTGGGGCCGACGTAGACATCGACGGCGTCGCCGTCGGTGCCCCGGGTGCGTCGGAACTCGCCGTAGTGCGCCGGCATCGTGGTCTTCCAGACCTTGCCGCCGGGGCCGACGCCGCTGCGGATCGATCCCTTCTTGTTCTCGACCAGGATCTCGGGGAGGTCGAGGAACTGGATCGTCCCGACGAAGGGGTACTCGGTGCGGTTCCGCTTCGGGGGCGGGGCGACGGCGACGGCGGCCGTCTTCGCTCGTCCAGCGAACTCGTGCAAGCGCTGCGTGGTGAAGCGCTTGGGGCCGCCGGCGAGATGCCGGTCCCAGTCCTCAGAGGTCTTCCCCGACTCGTACCAGCCCTTCGGCGGGGCGGGCTCCGCCTTCTTGACCAGCGGCTCCCCCCGGGCCGCGGCGCGCTGGAACTTCTTCTTCCCGTACTTCTTCCTGCCGATCGCCGCGGCGACGGCGCCGGGGTCGCGCACCTTGCCCTTGAGCTTCGCCTCGAGCTTGTCGAACCCTAGCTGCTCGGCGTGCTTGTCGAGTTCGTCCATGAACGCCGATGCCGTCACCGACAGCCCGCCCTGCAGCCCGCCCTCCATGCTGAGCAGGCCGCGACCCTGCTCCGGGGCCAGAGACAGCTGCCCTGCACGTGCCTGTCGCGCCGCGGCTGCCCGTCCCCTGGCGTCGTCGAAGTACTTCTTGACCCCAGCGGCGTCGCCCTTCGGGGCGAACATCTCCGGCGGGTACCTCAGCCCCTTCGGCTTGCCGCCGAGGAGCCCGTAGCGGAGCAGCTCGGCGCCCTCGCCTCGGCGGATCACGTCGTCGTGCTCGCCAGAC
>CALGIB010000942.1 GCA_937915955.1 uncultured Pseudomonadota bacterium | reverse complement strand
GTCCACCTGCTGACTGCCCGAGATCGTTTCGGTTTCTCCGCTCGAAGGGCCGCTGCGATCGTCTCGGTGGGGGCGCTCTCGCTGGTGGGCACGAAGCTGCTCCTGTTTGGCTCGGTCCTGCCCAACACCTTCCACGTCAAAGTCGACGGCGGCTGGCTGCGAGGGCTGGGCTACCTGGCCAGCTTCTTCCAGGCGCCCACGCCCTGGGTCGCGCCGCCGCTGTTCGCCGCCGCCGGGTTCGGCATCTGGCGCCTATTACGCCGCGATCGTTCAGGTCTTCCGGCCCTGCTGGCGCTGGCCTGGGCGGGCATGTGCGTGGCGGTCGGCGGCGACTACTTCGACAACTACCGTCTGCTGGTCCCCGTCCTGCCCGCCTTCGGGGCCTGCCTGGCCCTGAGCGCCCAGGCGATGCCGCGCTGGCCTCGGCGAGGGGCGGTCGTCGCGCTGCTGCTGGTCTGCGGAGGACAGGCCGGCGTGGACAAGGTGCACGAGCTGTCGCGACACGAGGACCTGCCCCGGTCCCGCGCACAGACCCACATGAAGGAGGCGCCGTTCCTGATGCCCTGGTCGGGCCAGCGCTTCACCCTGGACCAGGGCGCAGAGGGTGTCTGGCCCGTCGCCTGGGTGATCACCCACGCCCAGGTAGACGCCTCCATCGCCTACACCGAGCTGGGGCTGTTCGGGTACAGCAACGAGCTCTACGTGGCCGATCCCCTGGGCCTGACGACCCCCGAGCTCGCCGAGCTCGACGAGGTCCAGGACGAGGTGATCTGGCTGGGTGAGCACGTCGATCTGATCGCCGCCGACGTGCACATGCAGTGGTTCGAGCGCCACCGGACCGTGATGCGGGCAAAGGGCTGGGTGCCCGTGGCGGCCTGCGACAGCTGGTGGGTCTTCGCCAACCGCGACCAGCCCCTGGTCGACCTCGACGAGGGGCTGGTCCAACAGCGCGTGGACTTCGCGAAGGCGGCGGTGCCTCGGATGTCCGTATTCCACGAGCTCCTGGACGCGCGGGCGGCCTGCCCTCGGCGGGTGGAGATGGACGACCCCTCGGTCTGGCCGCCGGGGATCGAGATCCCCGAGCCCGTGGAGGACAGCGTCGAGGACGCCCCCCCGAGCGACGAGAGCCCCTGCGAGCGGGCCCTGCGGGAGGGACGCGAGGCCTGGGAGTATGCGGCCGTCGAGCTGAACGGACCCGCCCGCGAGGCGGCGCTGAGGGCCTCTCGAGCCGGAGACTTCCGCACTCTCAAGAACCTGTCGCTCGAGGCCGTGCCGCAAAGCGAGCACCCGTGGGCGGGCACCGCACACTCCAAGTCCCTGAGAGCGTTCGAGATCTGTCGCCCTCTCCGCTGACTCAGAGATCCTCGAACGAGACCCCGGGAGCGTCCAGGACGAAGTCCGCTCCGAAGGCGAGCGAGGGTGTCTGGAAGCCGGCGCGGGCCTGACCGTCCAACACGCGGCGCACCGCAGCGAGCGTGGTCATCGCGGTCAGCGTGTAGCCCTCGGGTCCGAGCAGGCGGCTCACCAGCGTGTTGCCCTGAGCGTCCTCGACCTCGCCCCAGCAGCGGCTCTGCCCGGCCTCGCGCTGGGCATCGGTGGGTCCGCGGAGGTTGCGATCCACCCAGGCCTGAGCCAGCTTCCGGGTCAGACCCAGCGCCATCACCCACCGGGTCAACGCGCCGTCGCGCTGCATGTTGCGGATGAGCTTCTTCGGCAAGGCCGCGAAGGTCGCTATGTCCGGGATGCCCGTGCTGTAGAAGGCGGTGGAGACGTCCCCCCACGGGATCGCGACCGACCGCCGTGGGCCGGTGCCGAAGTCGACGTCCCGAAGCGCGTGGGCCCGAGGGACCTCAACGATCTTGCCAGCTTGTCGAATCGCCCCGGGCTGATCCAGGTTGGCGACCACCGTCGAGGCTGTGCCGTGGCTCAGCCCGCCGCCGCTGCCGTAGATGGCCAGGGTGAGGGCGACGGCCTGCGGCATGCGCGCGTGCAGCCGGGCGGCCAGGCAGTCCGTCGGCACCACGTCGAAGCCGACGCCCGGCAGCAGCATCACGCCGGCCTCGCGGGCCCGGTCACCGTCTCGGGCGCAGGCCTCGAAGATCTCGATCTCGCCGGTGATGTCCAGGTAGTGCGTGCCGGTGGCCAGGCAGGCCTCGACCATCGGCCGCGACGTGAACTTGAAGGGGCCCGCGCAGTGAGCGACGACGTCGACTCGCTCAAGAAGTGCCCTCAAGCCGGCCGGATCATCCAGCGAAACCGGAACGATCTCGAAGCCATGCCTGTCTCCAAGCCGACGGAGGGCCTCCTCGCGACGGCCCGCCAGGATGGGCTGCATGCCCTGCTCGGCCGCCATGCCGGTGATCAGCTCGCCGGTGTAGCCGTAGGCGCCGTAGATGAGCCAACGCCCGGTGCCAGACAACTACCAGCTCCCGGTGCTGGGCATGGATGCCCAGGGCTCCTGCGGGGGCAGCGCGGGGCCCTCCTGCAGCAGCT
>CALGIB010000941.1 GCA_937915955.1 uncultured Pseudomonadota bacterium | reverse complement strand
CGGTGGTCCGTGGGGCCCAGGGCCTTCACGCTGGCGGGGTCCGCCTCGAGCCCGTCGCGCAGGGCCTGCAGCTCGATCAGGCGCCCCCGGCTCAGCAGGTCGCCCTCGTCCACCGAGACCACGACCAGCACGGTGTCGTCCTGGCTGCCCCAGCGGGCCTCGTGCTGGGTCAGGAAGTCCAGCTCGGGGCTGTCGGTTCCGAAGAAGGCCCGAGCGCTGAAGTCCGCGGTCAGGTCCTTGGTGCCGAGGCCCAGGCCGGCCACGAGCAGCGCCAGCAGGAGCGCGGCGAGCGGCCGGTGGCGAAAGACGAGGCGAGCCAGGGCGTGGAACACCCTCGCCGTCTAACGCCGATTCACAGGTCCGAGGGTCGGTAGCTGCCCGTGGTGAGCACCGGGTAGGTCGTGGTCGGGTAGTACAGGCCGCCGTAGGTGTAGTCGCGGTCCACGTACCAGTAGCTGTAGCGGGAGGCCGAGACGTACTGGTCCACCCAGGTGCTGCCGCCCAGGTCGCTCTTGACGTAGCGCTCCCCGATGAAGACGCCCCAGTGCGTGACCGGCATCGCGGCCAGGGGGCAGCCCCCCGACCAGCGCGGGCGGTCCGGCTGGAACTCGAAGCGCCAGTCGCAGCCCTCGCAGTCCCCTGTGTCGTGGGTCAGCCCGTAGGCGTTCGCGTAGCCGGAGTAGGCGGCCCAGGCGTCCGAGAAGACCTCGATCGCGCCGGTGCAGGTGAACTCCAGGCTCGCGTCCGCGGTGTCCGAGGTGTCGGGATCGGGGCTGGTCGCCGTGACGTCGACGTAGCCGTAGACCCCGCCGACCGCGTCGTAGGGGGTCCCCAGCAGGCGGGCCAGGTAGGACGACTGGTAGAAGTAGAGGCCCTCGATCTGGTAGTCGACCTGGACGGTGAAGTCCCGGTAGCTGCACCAGGGCTCGCCCGCGCACTCGTCGTCTTCGCAGTCCGTCAGCCCGTCGCTGTCGTCGTCCAGGTCGTTGTCGCAGTCCTCGAAGCAGACGTCGATGCAGTCCTCGTCTTCGCAGTCCAGCAGCCCGTCCAGGTCGTTGTCGGCGCCGTCCGTGCAGTCGGTCTCGGTGTCCGGGGTGACGTCGGTGTCGGTGTCGGTGTCGGCGTCGGCGTCCGAGTCGGCGTCCGCGTCCGCGTCGCTGTCCGAGTCGGTGTCCGCGTCCGTGTCGGCGTCCGCCTCTGGGGGGGCGCTGTCCTGGGGATCCGTACCCTTCGGCTCCCCGCAGGCCAGGCCGAGCAACAGTGCGATCATCGGGCCTCCTCTTGTCGAGGTTACCCCGCCTCGTGCTCCTGTTGTTGGCCTGCCTCAGCCCCGACCAGCCGGTCGCCGTCGCGCCCGAGCCGAGGGTCGCGCTGCGGCCCGCGCCGGTGGTCCTGGTCACGCTGGACACCACCCGCGCGGATCGCCTCGGCTGCTACGGACACGAGGCGGCGAGGACGCCCAACCTGGACGCGCTGGCCGCTCGGGGCGCCCGCTTCTCCTCGGCCTTCGCCACCGTCCCGCTGACCATCCCGTCCCACAGCTCGCTGCACACCGGGCTGCTGCCCCCTCGTCACGGCGTGCGGGACAACGGGGACCACCGACTCAGCGAGGAGGCGACCACGCTGGCCGAGCGCTTCGCGGACGCCGGCTACGCCACCCACGCGGTCGTCGCGGCCTTCGTGACCCAGAGCAGCTGGGGCTTCGGGCAGGGCTTCCAGCGCTACGACGAGGACCTGGGCGTGGCCAGCGATCGGCTGTCCTGGCGGGTCGAGCGCCCTGCTGACGAGGTGATCGACCAGGCGCTGCTGGCCCTCGGGCGCGCCGACTTCCTGTGGGTTCACCTCTTCGACGCCCACGCGCCCTACGCGCCCCCAGCCAAGTTCGAGAACATGGACCCCTACGACGGCGAGCTCGCCTTCGTCGACCAGCAGCTGGGGCGTCTGCTCGATCACCTGCCCGAGGACGCCCTGATCGTGGTGGTCGGCGACCACGGTGAGGCCTTCGGCGAGGGCGGGGAGGCCAGCCACGGCCTGCTCCTGGAGGACGGCTCGATCCGGGTGCCGCTGATCCTGGCCGGGCCGGGCATCGAGCCCCAGGTCATCGATCGTCCCGTCTCGTTGGTGGACGTCGCCCCCACGCTGCTGCGCCTCCGGGGGCTGGCGCCGATGGCCTCCGACGGCCTCGACCTGCTCGTCCCCTCCCAGCGGATCGGCGTCTACAGCGAGACCCGCTACGGCATGCACCACTTCGGCTGGACTCCGCTGGAGCGGCTGAGCACCCCCACCGGCGCCCTGGTCCGAGGGGCCCGCGTGGAGTCCACCGGCGAGCCCGGCGAGGGCGCCCTCGGGGAGCTCGATCGTCTCGCGTCGCTTCCGCCCGCCTTCGCCGCCGAGCGGGCGACGCTGGACCTGGGGACCCTCGAGCAGCTGCAGGCCCTGGGCTACGTCAGCGAGGCCGAGAGCCTGCACTCGGGGGTCGATCCGCGGGACGGCGTCGGCATCACCGAGCGGCTGGAGGCCCTGCGTCGGAGGCCCCTGCCCGAGCAGGTCGAGGGCTTCCGGGTCCTGCTCGAGGAGCAGCCCGGCCTGCGGGACACGCGCATGCGGCTGGGGCTCTCGCTGCTCCAGCTGGGGCGCATGGACGAGGGCCTGGCCGAGCTGACCACGGCCTACCGGGGCAGCCCCGGCAGCACCACCGCGGTGGCCATCGGCGAGGTCTGGCTGCAGCGCGGCGACGCCCGGGAGGCGCTGCAGTGGTTCGAGGAGGCGCTGACCCACGATCCCCTCTCCGCGACGGCGGTCTCGGGCCAGGCCCAGGCCTACGCGCTGGCCGGTGACCTGGACCAGGCTCGGGTCCTGCTCGACGAGGCGCTGCTCGACCGGCCGGATCACGCCGACCTGATCCTGGCCTCGGCGGTGCTCGCGCTGGCTCTCGGCGAGGGCGAGCAGCGCTGGCTGGAGCCGCTCGAGGAGGTGGCCCGGCGTCGCCCCTACCAGGGCCGGGTCTTCCACGTCCTGGGGTCACTGCAGGTGCGCGCGGGCGACCTCGAGGCCGGCGAGACCTCGCTGAAGACCGAGCTGCGCCATCAGCCCGGCAACACCGCGGCGCGCCTGGACCTGGTGTCGCTCTACCGCGAGCAGGGCCGCCTGGTGGACGTCGTGAAGACCCTGCGGCCGCTGGTCGCGCTCTACCCGGAGGACGAGCGCTGGAAGGCCATGACGCGCTCCGCCTACGAGCAGATGGGCCGGCCTGACCTCGCCGACGAGATCTGAGCGCCCGGCTCAGGTGTCCAGCATGGCTCGCACGCGATCGACCAGCTCGGAGGGCGTGAACGGCTTCTCCAGCATGGGCACGCGATCGAGCACCTCGTGCCCGACGAGATCCGCCGAGAAGTCGGTCATCAGCAGGACCCGCGCCCCCGGGTCGGTGGCGTGCACCTCGGCGATGAGCTCGAGCCCGGAGATGCCGGGCAGGATGCCGTCGATGATGCGCAGGTCGATGTCGCGGCGGCTGCGCAGGATGGCCGAGGCCTCGACGCCGTTGCTGGCGGTCAGCACCGTGTAGCCCAGGGCCTCGAGCGTCACCTGGACCCAGCGCAGGATGACCTCCTCGTCCTCGACCACCAGGATGGTCTCGTCGCCGCGGTTGGAGACCGGGTCCTGGGCGGGCGCCTCGACCCCGGCGGGGAACTCGAGGTGGAAGGTCGTGCCCTGCCCGAGCGCGCTGTCCACCAGCACGCGGCCGCCGTGTTGAGCGACCATGCCGAAGACCAACGCCAGGCCCAGGCCCGGGCCGTCGGGGCTGTGCAGCTCGGCCCGCTGGGCGGCGGACAGGCCGGCGCCGTCGTCCGAGAAGAGCAGGCGCACCCGGCCTCCGCGGTCCTGGACCGCCAGGCGCAGCAGCCCCGAGGGGCGGCCGTGGTGGCGGCCGACCCACTCGGCCAGCTCGACCAGAAGCGCAGCCAGGGCCCGCGGATCGCCCTCGATACGCCCCTCGCCGTGGCTGCACTCGACCTCGAGGTCGTAGCGGCCGAGGGCGGCTCGGATCGACCGCTGGTTGTCCAGGACCAGGGTGCCCAGGTACACCGGCATGCTCTGCAGCTCCCGCTCGCCGGAGAGGACCTCGAGCTGACGCTGCAGCCGGGCGGCCTCCTCGGCGGCCTCGAGCACCCGCCGCATGGAGCGCGCCAGCCCGTGCTGGGGCTGCGTCATGAGCTCCTTGGTCGTGGCGGTGATGATGGTCCGGAGCTGCACGGCCAGCTGCCCGGCGATGCTGCTGCTGACCAGCTGGAGGCCCTGAACGCGGCTGTCCCCGGTCACCAGGCGCAGGCGGACGGCCCAGCCCATGCGGCCCTCGACGAGGATGGGGCGGACCACGCCCAGCAGGCGCTCGGCGCGACCGCCGGCCTCGTAGAGCAGCACCCGCTCGCCCTGGTCGTCGTCCTGCTTGGGCCAGAGGAAGCCCCGCTCGTCGCGCAGCCAGGTGTCGGCGGGGTGCTCGAGCAGGTCCTCGAGCTCAGCGCCGAAGAAGCGCTCGGCCGCGGTGTTGGCGCGCACGATCAGGCCGTCCTCGTCGCAGACGAGCAGCGGCTCGGGCAGCGCGTCGAAGAGGGCTTCGAGCTCGGGGTCCGTCATGGGGGAGTCCTAGCGTTCCGTCATGGAACGTCGGTGCGTTGGAAGCGGAAGAGGGCCAGGGCAAAGGTGACAGCGACGAGGACCGCGAGCCCTCCCAAGGCCCTCTCGTCCCAGCCGTCGGCGTGACCTTGCCACGAATCCAGGGCGTTGCCGGGCATCCACGGCAGCATGCTGTCGGCGAACGTGACTCCAAAGAATCCGGCCGCCTTGAGCATGCCCCGGAGCAGCATCTCGAACATCACAAACAGCACGGTCCCGACCACGACGCCGACGACGCTGGGGAAGATCGTCGACACGAGCACGCCGATCGAGATGATCGCCGCGTCGGCGGCCCAGCTGACCAGGAAGGCCAGGCAGACCTGGTCGATCTCGAGCTCGAAGTCCAGGAGCAGCAGAGCCGGCGCCAGCGCCAGGACGAGCGTGACCAGGGTGCACAGCGCCGCGTAGATCCAGACGGCCAGGGCCTTGGCGGTGAGCACGCTCCAGCGCGGGACGGGGCGCACGAGCAGGCTGCGCAGCGTGCGCTCGTTCCACTCGCCCGCCACCAGCTGACCGGTGACCATCAGCAGGATGAGCTTGAGCACGTAGAGGTTGCGGACCGTCAGCGCCCAGCTCAGCGAGGTCTGCACCTCGAGCGCCAGCATCTGCGAGACGGGGCTGTTGTTGACCGTCAGGCCGCTGTCTCCGCCGCCCATCTGGGTCTTGGCCCAGTACAGGACCCCCAGCACGCCGAGCGGGATGAGCGCCGAGATGATCAGGCCGGCCCAGCCCGAGCCGCGGGTCAGGATCTTGCGCAGCTCGGCGCGGATCATGCGGAGCAGCGGCATCAGGTGATCTCCCCGTCGGTGAGGGCCAGGAACAGGTCCTCGAGCGTGCGTCCGCGGCTGATCAGGCGGCTCACGGGCACGCCCGCCTCGACCAGCCTGCGGTTCAAGCCGGCCTCGTCCAGGCCGGTCAGGGTGAACACCTCGCCGTCCTCGCCGGGGCCGAGGTGATCGACCTCGGGCCAGTCCGCGACGGTCTCGAGCAGCGTCGCCTTGTCGGGGCTGCCGACCTCGACCTCGAGCGCCTGGCCCCCAGCCAGCAGCTCCTTGACGTCGCCCTCGGCGATCAGCCGGCCCTGCTGGATGATGCCGACGCGGGTGGCCACCGCCTGGATCTCGTAGAGCAGGTGGCTGCTGATGAAGATCGTGATGGCGTCGCGCTCGGCGAGCTCCAGGATCAGGTCCCGCACGTACTTCATGCCCTGGGGATCGAGGCCGTTGGTGGGCTCGTCCAGCAGGAGCAGGCGGGGACGGGCGAGCAGGGCGCGGGCGATGCCGAGGCGCTGCTTCATGCCCAGGGAGTAGCCCTGGACCTTGTCCTCGGCGCGATCCTGGAGGCCGACGCGGGCCAGGGCCTCGGGTACGCGGGAGGCGGGCACGTCGGCGTAGTCCGCGGCGATCTCGAGGTTGGCGCGGCCGGTCATCCACTCGTAGAACCGAGGCGTCTCGACCAGGGCGCCCACGTGCTTTCGGCGCCGGACGGGGTGGCTGTCGCCGAAGATCGCGACCTGGCCGGCGTCGCTGCCGATCAGGCCCAGGATGCAGCGCATCGCGGTCGTCTTCCCGGCGCCGTTGGGGCCCAGGAAGCCGTAGACCGAGCCCTCGGTCACGTGCAGGTCGAGCGCGTCCACGGCCTTGCGGGCGCCGTAGCGGCGGGTCAGCCCTTTGACCTCGAGGGCGGCCATCGCTGGCGCTTTCGACTTCAGGGCCTGTGCGCTGCTCGAGCCCATGTTGGCACGCTCCTTTCTTTGGTCCAGGCTTGCGGGCCTGGCCCCGGTGGGTCTATTCCGCGGACCTCAACTGGAGCTCCGCGATGCGCCACATGCTTATCCTCTCGCTGTCCCTCGGGGGCCTCGTCGCCTGCAACCTCGGCCCCAACGGCGAGGACCCGGACGACACCAGCGACCCGAACAACACCAACGGCGGCGGCGCCTCCATCGCGGACATCCAGCAGGGCACCTACGTCAACAACGACGAGGTCACGCTCAAGGGCGTGATCGTGACCAGCGGCGCGACCTACGACGCCTCGGGCTTCTACATCCAGGACGCCGGCGGCGGCGAGTGGTCGGGCATCTACGTCTACATGCCCGCGGGGCTGCCCTTCCTGAGCGTCGGCGACGAGCTGACCGTCTCGGGCACCGTCAGCGAGTTCTACGACTGGACCGAGTTCTCCGTGGCCGACGACAGCGCCATCGAGATCACCGGCAGCGGCTCGGTGACCGTGGACGCCATCGACCCGGGCAGCGTCGGCGACATGGAGCCCTGGGAGTCCTGCCTGGTCTCCATCGGCGCGGTCGAGGTGACCGGCAACATCGACGGCTACGGTGAGGCCGAGCTCGACAACGGCCTGCTCATGGACAACCAGTTCTACAACTACGAGGCCGAGCTGGGCGCGACGTTCACGGACGTGACCGGCCCCGTCTACTACGCCTACGAGCGCTGGCGCATCGCCCCCCGCAGCGAGTCCGATCTGGAAGGCTACGTGCCCGGCCCCGAGCCCGAGCCCACCACGGTGGCCTCGCTGCAGGACGGCACCGTCGCCGAGGGCAGCGCGGTCATCCTGGAGGACGTCGTCGTCACCAGCCCGGCGTATGAGTACGACGGTGAGGTCAAGGGCTTCTGGATCGCTGACCAGGGCGGCTCGGGCGCCTACAACGGCGTCTACGTCTACAGCCCCGGCCTGACCGACACGGTGGAGGTCGGCATGGTCCTGGACAAGGTCGAGGCCACGGTCGACGAGTACTACGACCTCACCGAGCTCAAGGACGTCACTCTGACCTGGGGCACCGGCACCAGCGAGGTGAGCCCCGCCGTGGTCTCGGACGTCTCGGACTGGGAGGTCTACGAGGGCGTGCTCATCCAGGTCGTCACCACGGTGACCTCGGACGAGAACGAGTACGGCGAGTTCGCCACCAGCGCGGGCATCGACGTCGACGACCTGTTCTTCGACCTGAGCGGCGAGCTGTCCAACGGCGGCGAGTACGAGGTCACCGGAGTGGTGACCTACAGCTTCAGCGAGTGGAAGCTCTGCCCCCGCGACGGCTACGACGTCTCGGCCACGGACTGATCGAGCACGCGCAGATGTGACCTTCGAGGGCCCCCGACCGGGGGCTTTCGTCGTTAGGGTGCTGCCCTTGGAGGCAGCCCATGGGCATCAAGCGTCGGACGATCCTGAAGGGCGGAGCGGCCGGACTGGCCGCCGCCGCGCTGCCGGGCTGCAAGGAGGACCCGCTGGCCGACACGGGCCTGCGCGAGGCGGGCATCGACCACGTCATCGTGCTGATGATGGAGAACCGCAGCTTCGACCACTACCTCGGGGCGCTGAAGCTGGAGGAGGGGCGCGACTGCGAGGGCCTGACGGGCAGCGAGTCCAACCCCGACGCCGAGGGGACCCAGCACGCCGTCTTCCACCTGGACGAGCAGTGTCAGGAGGATCCCCCCCACGGCTGGAGCTCTTCGCACGACCAGTTCAACGGGGGCGCCAACGACGGCTTCGTGCTGGAGCACGAGGAGCGGACGGCCGAGCAGCGCACCTGGGTCATGGGCTACTACAACCGGGACGACCTGCCGATCCACTACGCGCTCGCCGACGGCTACTGCCTGCCGGACCAGTTCTACTGCTCGGTGATGGGGCCGACCTGGCCCAACCGGCTCTACGGGCACTCGGGGACCAGCGACGGTGAGAAGGGTAACGACACCGGGGCCGCGCCCTTCACGATGCGCACGGTCTACCAGGCCCTCGACGAGGCGGGGCTGGACTGGCGCTACTACTACACCGACGTGCCCTTCCTGGGCCTGTTCGCGGACCACTGGGACGCCGCGCGCATCGGCTTCGTCGAGGAGTTCCTGAGCGACTGCGAGCGCGGGGACCTGCCGGCCTTCACCTGGGTCGACCCGGGCTTCGCCTACAACGACGACCACCCGCCGCACCACGTCGGCCTGGGTCAGATGTTCATCGGCCTGGTGGTCGAGGCGCTGGCCCGCAGCCCCCTGTGGGAGCGGTGCTTGCTGGTCATCACCTACGACGAGCACGGCGGCTTCCACGACCACGAGCCGCCGCCGACCACCGACGACGACCGCGTGGACGAGGGCTTCGACCAGCTGGGCTTCCGGGTGCCGGCGCTGGTGGTCGGGCCCTGGGTGAAGACCGGCACGGTCAGCACCACCTTCGACAACACCTCGGTGCTCAAGTACGTCTGCGAGCGCTTCGGGCTGGAGCCGTGGACCGCCCGGATCGCGGCCGCCAACAGCATCGGCGACTGCCTCGACGCCGAGCGCATGGAGTCCCGAGTTCCCCTGGATCCGCCGCTGCTGCCGAGCTTCGACGTGCCCGAGGACAGCGTCGGTCCGGCCTGCGACAACGACCTCCGGAGGGACGGCTACCTGAGCGGGCAGCCCGAGCTGGAGCTCTTCGTGCGGCAGACCATGCCTCAGACCGATCGCTGCTCGGAGATCCCCGAGATCCACGCGCGGCTGCTGGCCCAGGCGCGGGCCTGGGGCATCGCGACCTGAGCGGGCGAACCGGCCCGCCGGGCTACTCCGCCGGCGCGCAGTCCAGGCCCGCGTCCGCGTCGTCGGCCTGCAGGTCGTCCAGCTCCACCTGGCAGTCCGCCAGCTGATCGGCGTCGGGGTCGCTGACCTCCAGCCTGACCTCGTTGCAGTCGTACTCGTCGGCGTGGCACTCGCAGATGTAGTCGGCGTAGTCCTCGCAGGCGGCGTCCGTGACGAGGCAGGCGGTCAGGCCGGCGAGGGCGCCCAGGGCCGTCAAGAATCGTGTCATGGCTCCTCCAGAGCAGCTCGGCCTGGCTCAGCCGCTGGACGGACAAGATAGCCGGGTATTCATGGGCAGCCGCTTCAACGACCAGGTCGTCGTCATCTCGGGCGCCAGCTCGGGAATCGGTCACGCCCTGGCTCGGGCCTTCGCCGCCGAGGGCGCGCTCGTCGTGGGTCTGGGCCGGGATCAGGCCAGGCTCGCCGAGCTCGGTCAGCACGTCGATCTGGCCCTGACCTGCGACGTCACGAAGCCCCGCTCGGTGCAGGTGGCCGCCCAGGCCGTGCGCGCCCGCTACGGCCGCGTCGACGTGCTGGTCAACAACGCCGGCCTGGGCCTGTTCGAGGCCGTCGAGCAGACCTCCGAGGAGCAGCTGCTCCAGCTGCTTCAGGTCAACGTCGTGGGCATGCAGCGGCTGACCCGGGCCCTGCTGCCGGAGCTGCGTCAGGCCCGGGGCCGCCTCGTCCAGATGGCCTCGATCGCCGGCACCCGCGGGATGCCGAAGCACGCGGCCTACTGCGCCAGCAAGCACGCCCTGATCGGCTGGTCCGACAGCTTCCGGGCCGAGGAGACCGAGCTGTCGGTCACCATCATCTGCCCGCCCGGCGTAGACACCCCGTTCTTCGACAACGCGGGTCACCCCAGCTTCCGCGAGGACAACCCGGACATCCCCCTGCTGAGCGCCGAGGAGGTCGCCTCCGAGACGCTGGAGGCCTGCCTCCGTGGCGAGCGTCGCCGCATCCTCGGCCACCGCGCCCGAGCCCAGGTAGCCCGCGATCATCACGTCGCGGACAA
>CALGIB010000940.1 GCA_937915955.1 uncultured Pseudomonadota bacterium | reverse complement strand
GAGACCAGGCGTAGTCCCTCCACCCCGACCTCACTCTCCTCCGCTCTTGTCCTCCAGAGCGGGCAGCGCCTCTCCCCCCAACAGCCGGTAGCTCACGGCGCATGAAGCCACCCGCTCTCCTGGTGCCAACCCAGCCCGCGCCGCTCAGGGGAACCAGGGGAACTGGGGTTCTGTGTGTTCGCCGGTTAGGACGGGAAATGGCCATCTTCTCCTCCAGCTTCTTGTTCCTGCATCCTGTCAAGACAGGAGGGACTTGGGTGGAGGACCGTCTTGGCTCGCTTCTTCCGGGCCAAGTCCGCAGCGCGACAGTGACCTCTCCGCAGGGGGCGACAACGATTTCCCAGCACCTCACCTTGCACGAGGCTAAGAATCTCCTTCCAGGGAGACAACTTGTCATCTCGATTCGGCAGCCCCTCTCCTGGTACGGCTCTCTCTACCTCCATGCCCTGAGGGGAGTAAATGGCCGGAAGCGACTCGCCCTGTACGGTGGGGGGAAGAACGACTTCCGCTCCGTCCTCTACGGCATGACGCACCCACAGCCGGAGAGGGTGCCGGACTATCCCATAATGCTCACGACCAGTGGATGTGCGCATCGCCTGGCGTATGCCTCCGGCAGTGAGGGGCTCTACGCCCACCACTTCAACCACTATTACTGCCCCCAGGCTCTGCTCCTGCGGCAAGAGAGCCTCTCCCGAGACTTCGACCAATGGCAGGGGGCGGACACCAGCGATGCGCCCCACAGGAATGTGGGGAAGCGAGAGTCCGGGCCGCCAGGCTCCTATTCCGAGTGGTACGACGGGGAGATGCTCTCGTGGGTCGAAGAGGCCGATGGGGAGACGGCCAACTTCTTGGGGTACGACCTCCTCGCTTTGTAGCCCTCCATGTTCAGCGGACTTCGTGCCTGCACCTCTTGGGTCCAGTAAGCTCATCGGGTAGCTACATCTCTCCACGAGAGGACCCACATGTCCGACCCACGCCAGCGCCAGGCACTCGTCTCGATGCCCACCTCCGCCCAGCTCGGCGGGGGCGGGGTCCAGCCGTTCGTCCGGTTCCCCTTCTACCCGACCGCGCCGTGGTACTCGACCGACGTCAACGTGGGCTACCAGGTCCGCATGTACTCGGCGGGGCTCGTCTCGACCGATGCGGACTACACGCTCAACACCGAGGCGATTCGGACGGTGCAGTTCGACCTGCCCTGCCGCCTGATCGCGATCAACGGCGCGGCCACGAACCCCACGGTGGCTGGTGCTGTCGGTACGATCACCGAGCAGAACATGAACCTCGCCTACCTGTTCCGGGCGGAGTACACGACCGGGGACCGGCTCCAGACCGCAGCGCGCATCGCCTCGACGGTGGTGGGCACGGCGGCCAAGCCGGGGCAGATCGGCGGCCACGGCTACAACATCGACCAGGGCGCAACCCTGATCCTCGGCATCACGCCCCTCATGGAGCACAACTTTCCGAACCCTGTGCGCATCGACATCACCTTGGTCTGCCTCGAAATGCGCGGTCCCCGGAACTTCTCCTTCTGAGTCAGGGGGCCCTGTGGGTCGCGAAGTCAACTACAGGAACCCGTGGGGGAGCAACCCGGCACCAGCGCCGAAGGACATCCCTACAACCTTCTGGTACACCCAGGCGGGCATGACTGTGCCTTGGCCTGGAGTGAACGCCGACGGTGATGACATCGCGACCTGGTCCACGCCTGTCTTCGACCTCCGGCCGCAGCTCCGGTCCTCGCAGAACATGGCCAAGGCTGGCGTTCCTGTCTGGGATCCGGCGGCTCGTCTGTACATCCAGATCTTCAACCTCACGGCCACGGACCCTGCCACCCAGAGCCTTCGGATGGGCTACCGGGAGTTCGCCAACACGACCTTCGGTGCCGTCACTCAGGCAGGACCAAACCGCGCCATCGCCAACTCAGGCTTCCCAAACCAGGTCAGCAGCAACCCGGTCGTCCGGGTCACCCCGCTCATCGACATCACCAGCGAGATCATGCTCGGAACCAACCAGCCCGACTCCGTTGTGCTCGTCTTCGAGGTCCTGGGGGAGGGCTACCCCGTGCGCTACTGGCAGCTCCAGTTGGAGTGGATGAAGATCGGGGCGGCTGGTCCGCCTCTTCACTTCCAGGCGGCGATGTACTGACATGCCTCTCGTCCGAAACGTCATCGCTGGTGCCAACGTCCTCGCTTCGGCGAAGATTGCGCGGAGCTTCGCCCTCACGGTGACAGCGGGAACGACATCGAGTCCTCTCCTCGCTGAGCTTCAGACCAACACACTCCCCGCGTGCGTCTGGTACTGCCTCATGTCGGCAGGTCCGGCCAACTGCACCTTCAACCCGCAGTTCGCCGTGGACAACCGCCCTGCTGCTCTCGTAGGCATCGAGCCCAACTACCATCCGGTGACCATTCCGCAGGCCGTCTTCCTCGGCGTGCCTCTGCTGGTGAACGTCCGGCTCATCTCCAACATGATCTCCGCGAGCTTCTCGGTCCCTGGGGGTGGTGCGGACGCAGACATCGTCATCATCCTCGCCGCGAGCATGTGAGACGGTGCCCACCTTCAAGCCAGGACAGCGAGTGTCCTACCAAGGGCGGTCTGGCGTCGTGGACGCTGTCGACCTCACGCCCGGCATGGTGGACATCCGCTTCGAGGACAGCCGCATCGTAGAGCGGCGAAGCGCTGGGGACCTCCAGCACGCTGCTCGGGAGAACACAGGCCGTCCTCGTCTCCGCTCGCGTCAGCGTTCGCGTAGTCGGAGCAGGGCTCGCCGCAACGCGGGAGACGAGAAGAAGAAGAAGAAGCTCACCTTCCTGGAGAAGCAGGAGGCCCACCGGCAGACCATCCGGTCGGCCGCCGAGAAGCTCAAGACGGCCCAGGAGCAGCTCCAGCGCTTCAAGGACTGGGCGTTGTGGGAGAAGGCCTACGAGACGGCCACGAAGCTCGAAAGGAAGCAGATTCCTGACCCGCGACCCCCGAACCTCCTCGCAGCCTGGGCTGAGATTGCTTCGGTGAAGAAGGAGCAGGGGCACATCGGGGGGCAGGACCAGGAGGCCATCCTCAGGAAGCATGGTGCCGAGGAGGCCAACTACATGTGGGGCCGCATCCTGATGGCTCAGTCCGAGCTGAAGGACCGGAAGGCGCAGCGGGATAGCTTCCCTGCGGGAGAGACCGGAGCGGTGCTGAAGTCCTTGGTGGCCAAGTGCAAGGCTGCCGAGAAGGCTCTCGCAAAGGCACAGTCGGTCAAGGCCCCTGTCCGTCCGACCCCCGAGAAGAAGGCCCCAGCGGTGCCGAGCAGCCCTTCCAAGCAGGCCGCTGTGATGGTCGGGGCTCTCGCGAGGGCCGAGGAGCGCCTCAGAGAGCAGGGCGCAGGGATGGCAGACCTCCAAGAAGCCCTGGATGCTGTCTCGGAGAACCTCATCGGAGAGAGCAAGAGCGCCCTGGACCAACTCCTGGACCTCCCGCCCGAGGTTCTGGATGCTGTACGCAGGGGTTTTCACGGCGTGACCTTCGAGGACAAGGCTGTGGTGCCCCAGCTCCTCAAGGC
>CALGIB010000939.1 GCA_937915955.1 uncultured Pseudomonadota bacterium | reverse complement strand
CCGTGATGGGCCTGGGCTACGTGCCGCGCCCTCCCGAGGACGTGACCTGCGCCGCTGGGCTGCTGGCGCGCCTGCCCGACCTGCCCCGCTGCGGCGTCCTGACCGTCGGGGCCGTCACCACGGACATGGTCCTGGCCGGGCGGCTCTCGGACGGCTGGCAGGTCGAGCACATGGAGACCTTCGGCGCCGCCTGCGCCTGCGCCCAGCAGGGCGTGCCCTTCCTCGCTGTGCTGGGGATCGCCAACGAGGTCGGGCCCGACGCCCACCTGCAGTGGCTGGGCAACCGCAACGCCGCACAGGACGCCGCCCGCGATGTGGCCCGAGGCCTGCTCCGATGAAGTGGAAGACCCTGCGCGTGGTCGCCTTCGACACCGAGACCACCGGCCTGTCGCCCTTCGACGGCGACCGCATCATCGAGTTCGGCGCCGTCGTGTTGAGCGTCGGCGCAGACGGGCGCGTGGTGGACGCCGAGGCCCACGACTGGCTCTTCAACCCGGGCATCCCGATCCCGCCCAAGGTCGTGCAGCTCACGGGCATCAGCGACGACCACGTCGCCGACGCGCCCGAGTTCGAGACCAAGGCCTCGGAGATCCGCGGCCTGCTCAAGAGCGGCATCTGCGTGGCCCACAACTACGCCTTCGACCGCGGCATGCTGGTGGCCGAGCTGGATCGCTGCGGGCTGAGCTTCCCCGATCCCTTCGCCGAGATCGACACGCTCGCCCTGTCCCAGCTCAAGTTCCCGGAGGCGAGCAGCCACAAGCTCGGCGACCTCTGCAAGCACCTGGACGTCGAGCTCCGACAGGCCCACCGCGCCACAGACGACGCCGAGGCCTGCGGGCGCGCGTTCATCGAGATCGCCCGACGCGGAGACGCCCCCGACGAGCTGCTGGGCATGCTCGACTGGGCGGACGCGCTGGGCCACCCGCCCGAGAACGACTGGATCCGCCTGGACGCCCAGGGCCGCATCGTCTTCGCCGAGCTGCGGAGGGCCCTCGAGGGGGTGCGCATGGACACCGAGCTGGTGCCGGGTGTCGGCGAGCCGATCGAGCTGCACCCCGTGTTCCTGCACTGGATGACGATGGCCCGAAGCCGCCAGGGCGAGCGCTGGGAGTGGCGCTTCGCCGAGAGCCTGCGCCGCTGGGTCGATCGCTACCTGCGCGTGCGCAGCTCTGGCACGCACAAGCAGAACTCCAAGTCCTTCGGGCCCGGCGACTGGACGATCGACAGCAACGCGCTGCCTCTTCCCCTGAGCCCGGGTCCGGCCTGACAACGCGCTGACAGGCGGCTCGGTATCCTCGCCAGATGGCCGACGAGTTCGATCGCCGCAGCCTGCTGGCTCTGCCCGCCCTGGGGCTGGCCGCGCTGTCGGGCTGCATCCCGATGTCTGCGCGGCGCGAGAGCGACCTGGTGCGCAGCCTCGACCGCGAGGTCATCGCGCTGCAGCAGGAGAACGCGCGCCTGAGAAAGCAGCTCGAGAGCTGCGACTCCGACGGGCGGCCTCCTCCGCAGATCTACACGGAGCTGCGCCAGATCCTGGGCGGTCGGGACGACGCACAGGTCGACCGGATCGACCGCGTCAGCCGGGTGACCCTGGCCGGAGCCGCGGTGTTCGCGCCGGGGAGCACCCGCGTACGGTCCGAGGCCGAGCCCGTGCTCGACCTGCTCTCGACCGCGCTGAACCTCCACGTCGACACCTTCGTGATGGTGCTGGGGCACACCGACGACCAGGCGACCTCGGGCCGCCTCAAGCGCACGTATCCCACGAACTGGGAGCTCTCGACCGCCCGCGCCGCGGCCGTGGTGCGCGCGCTGTCCGAGGAGTGGGGGGTCTCCCCACACCGCTTCACAGCGGGGGGCCGCGCGGAGTGGCACCCTATCGCCGACAACGCGACGAGCGAGGGCCGCGAGGCCAACCGGCGCGTCGAGGTCCTGATCTTCGAGGAGGAGCCCCCATGATCCGCCCCCTGCTACTGAGCGCCAGCCTGTACGGGCTCGTCGCCTGCCAGTCCGGCGCCGACTCGGCCGACGTCGACCCCGCCGAGGACTGCGGCGACGCGGACGGCCCGGACGGCACTGACACCGGCAACGTGCCCAGCATCCTGGGCAACTGGACCTCGGACGTGGGCAAGAACCTCTTCGAGGAGGACTGCGGCCTCGAGGGCTTCAAGGAGGGCTCGGACCTCCCCTTCGACGGCGCCATGGAGTTCAAGGGCAGCCTGCCCGACCGCCTCTACGCCACCTTCGACGACGACGAGGTCGAGGACATCCGCTTCTGGGCGGTGGGCTCCGGCTCCAGCGTGGCGCTGTCCGGCCAATACGAGGGGCGGCACGGCATGGTGCACGTCGCCATGGGCGGCATGCCCTACTGGAACGAGTACACGCAGCGCACCTACATCGACGGCTTCGCCTTCTTCGGCATCAGCACGGACGACGACGACACGACGATCGAGTGCACCGCCCGGGCCGAGTGGACCGCCACGAAGTCGGGAGCATGAAGGAGCTCCCTCGCCTCCTGGCCGCCTACACCCCCAGCTTCCGCGCCGAGATGCAGGCCGGCCTGTCCGAGCTCCAGGACGCCGAGAGCGTGCTCGCCCGCGCCGCCTTGCTGCCCGAGCCCGTGCGCAATCTCCTCGACGTGCTGCTGCTCAGCGGACTCCCCGGCGAGGCCGTGGACCCCAACCACCGCGCCCGCATCGACACCGAAGGCCTGGAGCTCTGGCGAGGGGGCTTCCTCTTGCCTCGCACCCTGCCCAGCCGGGGCTCGACCATCGACCCGCGCTACTACGCCGCCTCGTGCAGGCTGCACCCCGCCCTGGTGGCCCGACGTCCCCTGGCCGAGCTGCTCCGAGCCCCCGCCGAGGAGCCCAGGCCCTCCTGGCCCCCCGGGGACGCGCGCTCGGACGCGGTGGTGGTCTCTGCCGCCGTCGAGGCCGGGCCGCCCACGCTGACCCAGCACGGGCTGCCTCGCAAAGACCAGCGCGAGCGCCTGCTCGCACAGCTGGGCCCCGACACGGAGCGCTGGGAGCTGGCCCTGCGACTGGCTCGGGCCACCGGCCTGGCCCGCCCCGTGGGAGGCCGCCTCGAGGGCTTCCCAGAGGCCCGGCCCCGCCGCCTCACCGATCCCACGGTGCTGCTGCCCCCCGAGCTCCAGAGCGCTGGCCGCACCCTGCTCAAGCTGGTGCACGAGGACTGGCTGGAGCTCTCGGCGATCGCGGCCGTGCTGGAGCAGCACGCGCCCGACCTGGCCAACCAGGCCGCGCTTGAGCGGGTGGCGGACGCCTACCACCGGGTCGCCGTGATCGAGGCCTCGCGCGACGCCACCGGCGTGGTGGCCCTGCGCACCCACCGCACCCACCACGAGATGCCTCCCGGCTTCCTCTTGACGCCGGATCTGGACATCCTCGTAGGCGCCGCTGAGCTGCAGGGGCCGGACTACGGGCGACTGTGTCGAATGGCGCCCTACCTCGAGGGCGACCGTGTCCATCGCCATCGCCTGACCCGCCAGGGCGTGGCCGCCGATCTGGCCGTGGGCAACCAGGACCCCTTGGACTTCCTGGGCAAGTTCAGCAGGACCGGCGTCCCGCTGTCCGTGCAGCAGTCCGTCGAGCAGTGGGCCCGCGCCGCCGAGCGCGTCTCGATCCGCACCGGCGTCACCATCGTCGAGGAGGACGGCGAGCTCCGCCGCGT
This sequence comes from uncultured Pseudomonadota bacterium, assembly GCA_937915955.1. Lineage (GTDB taxonomy): Bacteria > Myxococcota_A > UBA796 > UBA796 > CAJQPC01 > JAAESX01. The sequence goes on along the minus strand of CALGIB010000939.1, from coordinate 5,214 downwards.
CGACCGCGGGCCGGCCGGCCGGGTCATCGACTACGCACAGGCGGATCCGCCTCCCGCCAGCTTCCGCGCCCGCGGCATGCGCATCGAGGTGCCCTTCGGCAAGGACCCGCTGACCCTTCGAGGCACCCTGGCCCGCGTCGCCACTCTGTGTGGAGTCAAGGACGAAGCCTGGCAGTACCAGATCTCGGCGCGCCGCGTCCGCGACCCGGACACCCTGCTCGAGCGCCTGCGCGAGCTCCACGACGGCCCGCAGCTGCCCGCAGCGCTGGAGGTCTCGGTCCTGGCGGCCAACGGCCTCGAGGCTGTTCGCAGTGAGGACGCCCTGCTGCTGCACCTGCCGCTCGAGGCGGCCGAGGCCCTGCGGCGAGACGAGGTGATCGGGCCGCTCATCGATCGGCGGGTCAGCCCGACCCAGGTGCTCGTGTCCCGAACCGACATGGAGACGGTGCGGGCTCGCCTTCACGCGCTGGGCGTCAGCCTGAGCTGATCAGTTCCAGTCCTCGCAGCCCGTTCCCAGGCTCGCCGGGTCGTCGCCCCAGACCGCGCAGTCCGCCTCGGCTCCGTCCGTGTCGTAGACCGTCAGGTGCCAGGTCAGCGTCTCGTTCTGGGCGTCACTGCAGTCGTAGAGCGTGGTCTCGCCACCGACGACGTCCGCGAAGTCATCGACGCGCGCCAACTGCAGGTACTGGTTGTCCCAGCAGCCGTCCGGGTCGAACTCGTAGGACTCCGCGGGGAAGCTGTGGGCCTCGTCCCAAGGGTTCTCGTCCACGCCGGTCTGGTAGATGTACAGATCCGGGCTGCTCATCCAGCCGACGGTGTAGACGTCGTACCAGTAGTCCAGGCTGTCGCAGCTCCACGAGATCGTGTCAAGCCAGGCACCGTCGAAGTCGCAGTCCGGCGCGCTGTGTTCGCGATCGGAGTGTTCGCGATCGGAGTGTTCGCGATCGGAGTGTTCGCGATCGGAGTGTTCGCGGCCGGTGTGCCGGCGGTCGCTGTCCCGGCCGAGGTCGTCGCAGTCGTCGCGGACGCTCGCGCAGTCCTCGTCGCCACAGTCCACGGCGCCATCCTCGTCGTTGTCGAAGCCGTCGCTGCACTCGGCGGCGTCCCTGCTCCCCTCGGGCGGCAGCTCCTCCTCGCCGGTGCAGGCCAGGCTCAGCAGGATCCAGCTCGTCATCGTCGACCTCTCCTCCAGGGCAGCGGGCCCCTCGGTGGATGATGCCAGCTCAGGCTGCGATCTGCCTGCTACGCTGCCCCTTCTCGCGGAGATCGGCCCATGACTGTCCTCGTCCTGCTCCTGGCCTGCAAAGGCAACGACGGCGATCCTGGCAAGGACAACCGCCCGCCCGACAGCCCGCCTCTCGACAGCGTCGACAGCGAACCCCAGGGCTGCGGCACGGCGCGTGGCGCGGCCGACCCCGCCTGGGAGCTGCTGAGCTTCGACGACGGCGTGCCCTACTCGGACGCCTCGCGGCAGAGCTGGGAGCTGGACGGCGAGAAGCTCAAGAAGGCCGTGCTCAACGAGAGCGTGCGCTTCGAACTCGACCGTCCGGCCAGGGTCCACGGCTTCCAGATCGTCTACGCGAACGTGCCCACCAGCGAGGACGGGGCGCGCGAGATCGAGGCCGGGCTGTACCCGGACTTCGGCTACAACGGCTTCGACCACTGGCATCCGGACCCCTACTGGACCGGCACGCGCTGCCTCGAGGACATCGTCGAGGGCGAGCCGGTCGACTACTTCCTGGACGAGCCGGTGGAGCTGGAGCACCCGGGCCTGATCTACGTGACGCGGCAGCGCACGGGCAACCCGGACCTGTCCGTCTACTTCGACGGCAGCGCCGCCGAGAGCTGCGACGCCTTCGACTCCTGTCGCTCGGCGATGAACACCCCCGAGCTCGGCGCCAGCGAGTACTTCAACGGCTACACCTTCACGCTGCAGTACGACTACTTGATCCGCCTGTACGTCGAGTACCTGGAGGAGGGCCCGGACCGCCAGGTGTTCGAGGACGTGACCGGCGAGGTGAGCGTGGGCTCACGCATGGCCTGGGGCGACTACGACAACGACGGCCGCGACGACCTGCTGACCAACGCGAACCTGTATCACAACACCGAGGACGGCTGGGAGCTGGCCCAGTCCACCTGGGGCAGCCGCTCGGTGTCCGGTGGAGTGTGGGGCGACGCGAACAACGACGGCTGCCTGGATCTGTTCCACTTCGCCGAGACCACGCGCGCCGGAGACAGCCTCTGGCTGGGCGACTGCGAGGGCGGCTTCACGGACGTGACCGAGGAGGCCGGCATCGACGACGTGCAGGACTACAACCTCTGCAACGAGGACCCGGAGGAGAACCACGCCCCCAGCCCCGCGGCGGCCTGGTGGGACGTGGACAGCGACGGGGATCTGGATCTGTACGTAGTCGGCTTCATCTGCTGGAGCGAGTACAGCTACTACAAGGATCAGCTGTTCCTGAACGACGGTCAGGCGCACTTCACCCTGGTCGAGCCCGGCGAGCGCGGCCTGATGAGCGGAGCCTACAGCGGCCGCGGCGCCTCACCCATCGACGCCGACGGCGACGGCGACGTGGACCTCTTCGTGAACAACTACACCCTGCACAGAAACATCTACTACGAGAGCCTGGCCTCGGACGGGGGCGAGGACCTGGTCGACGAGGAGGCCAGCCAGACGGATCTGGACGGCCACAAGGTCTCTGGCGCCTACGGTCACAGCATCGGGGCGGCCTGGGGGGACCTGGACAATGACGGCGACTTCGACGTGATCGAGGCCAACCTGGCCCACCCCCGGTACTGGACCTTCTCGGACAAGACCCGCGTGATGATCAACGACGGCGCCGGCAGCTTCAAGGACAAGCAGGGCACCTGGGACACCCCCTACAGCAACACCTCAGGGCTGCGCTACCAGGAGACCCACAGCGTCCCTGTGCTGGCGGACTTCGACCAGGACGGCGCGCTGGATCTGGTGATCAGCGCGGTCTACGACGGACGGCCCACAGACTTCTACTGGGGCCAGGGCGACGGCACGTTCGTGCTGGATGCCTACCACGCGGGCATCGCCAAGGAGAACGGCTGGGGCGTGGCCACCAGCGACTTCGACAACGACGGCGACGCCGACCTGAGCATCAGCAGCTATCTGTATGCCAACACCGCGGCCGAGGGCCACTGGGTTCAGGTCCGCGCGCTGGGCGGAGTCGACACGAACTGGGGCGCGTACGGCGCGACCATCCGTGTTGTCACCGCCGACCAGACCTGGATTCGACACGTGCAGGGCGGCTCGGGTCAGGGCTGCCAGGACAGCGCGTACGTGCACTTCGGCCTGGGCGAGGCCAGCGCCATCGAGCGCATCGAGGTGGACTACCCCGGCGGAGGACCGGTGCTGTTCGAGGGGCCCTTCGCGGTGGACCAGCGCATCTGGGTGATGGAGGACGGCCGCACGGCGACGGGCTGGGGCTGGCCGGAGTAGCTCAGCCCGGTCGCAGGAGGTCGCGCCCGGCGCGGCGCTGCTCGTCCCGGGGCCACGGACAGTGCCGACAGGTCTTGCCGCAGCAGGCTCCGCGCCCGCGCAGGTAGGCCTCGGTCATAGTGTAGAGACCGCTGAGCGGGTCCTGGTAGAGCTGCTGACCCCGAGCCTGGGCGCGGTCGTGAGCAGCCCGGACGTGGTCCGGGATGCAGGGGTCCTCGTGGCCAAAGGTCTTCATCGGCGGCACCGTACACGGCCGCCCTCGATCCCTCAAGGGCGGCTGCACGGTCGCTGCACATGCGGCTGCCATGCTGGCCCCATGCGTCGCGGCAAGCTGATCCTCGCTCTGGTCCTGGGTGCCCTCGTCTTGGGCAACGGTCTGTGTTGGATGCACGCTCGCGCGATGACCCACTTCGTCGAGGGCGGCGATCGCACCCCCTCCGCCAGCGAACTGAGCGGCCTGGACAGGCTGCGACCCCTGGCCCTCGGCGTCGTCGTGCCCCGGCCGCGGAACGGCCCGGAACCGAGCTGGAGAGTGCAGCGCTCCAGGCTGGGTGAGCTCTCGCTGCTGACCAGCGTGGAGGGCGAGCGAGGCACGGTGCTGCTCTTCCACGGGTACAGCGGCAGCCGCTCACAGCTCCAGCCCGTGGCCGACCACCTGCACGAGCAGGGCTACCGGACCGTGCAGGTGGACTTCCTCGGCCACGGCGACAGCGGCGGAGAGCCGGTCACCACGCTGGGCTGGCGCGAGGCCGAGGACGTCGCCGAGACCCCGGCCTGGGTGCAGGCCGCGAACCTGCCTCGCCCTCACGCGCTGTACGGCTTCTCGATGGGGGCCGCGGCCATCCTGCGCGCCTGCGCGGGGCAGGGCAGCCGAGCGGACGCGCAGATCCTCGAGGCGCCCTTCGCCTCGATGCAGTCCACCATCGGAAACCGCTTCCGCCAGACGGGCCTGCCCGGTGCCCAGCCTGGTGATGGGCGGAGCGACCGACCCCAGCGCGCGCCCCGAGGAGGTCGAGGCGGTGGCCTCGGCGCTGCCCGAGGGGCGGCTTGTCGTGCTGCCGGGCGGCCACGAGCTGGGTCTGGTGAGCAGCCCAGAGGCCCGGGCCGAGGCGGTGGGCGGCTTCCTGGACCCGTGAGCCTGGCCCGGACCGCGCGCCCCAGCCGGCTCAGCCCTCGGGCCGGGTCGCCAGCTCCAACAGCTCCTCGGGCGCGCGGCCCGCGCCGATGTTGCCCAGGTCGGTCGGCGGGAGCAGCCGGGCGTCGGGGTCGAACAGCCTGGGCAGGGCGTTCAGGGCGACGTGCCGATAAATCGCCAGGCCCGCCTGGGGCTCCGGGCCGGCCAGGACGTCCAGGGCGTGCTGGAGCGAGATCGCGGCGTGCCGAAGCCAGGCCACCAGCCCCTCGGAGGGCTCGGGGTTGCCCGCGACGCCCAGGATCGCCGCGCGCATGAACAGGCCTGCGAAGACCTCGAGCTCAAGCTGCTCTCTGGGACCGAGCTTGCTGGGGTCGAGCTCCTCGACCGCCGCCAGCGCGCCAGGGGAGAGCAGGTCCAGCCGAGGGCGAGCCACCGGCAGGCTCGACCAGGGGCCCAGGACCCTCCAGCGCCCCGAGCCCTGCTCCAGCGGCGCCACCTGCACGCCCAGGGCCAGCGGTCCGTGCCGCTCCGAGCGCAGCAGGATCAGCTGGTCCGAACCCTGGTAGTACTCGGTGCAGCGCAGGCCCACCGCGGCCACCGAGACCAA
>CALGIB010000938.1 GCA_937915955.1 uncultured Pseudomonadota bacterium | reverse complement strand
TTCAGGTAGCTGTCTTCGCTGGACATGGTTGGGCTCCGAGGCCATCGACGTAGCAGGATGCGTTACCTCCGGCGAGGCTTCGCGATACCTGTCAGCGTGCTCCTGCTCCTGCTGTCCTGTGCCACCCATCGCGTCGAACCGGGCGAGCTGGGGCTCTCGGACGCCCAGCTGGTGGAGCGCTTCAAGCAGCTCCACGAGCCGGTCTACCAGGTCTACGAGCTGTCGGGTGACCGTCAGGCCATCCACGGGTTGCTCGCGGCGAGCTTCGCCGGCGAGGCCCTGACCAGTGAGTACGTCGAGCACTGGACGACGCTGGCCAACATGCAGCGCGAGGAGACCTCGATCCGCATCAAGCGGGTCGACTACGAGCGGGTGCGGGTGCTGGACCGGGCGGCGGGCAGCCTCCGCGTCGACGTGGACTGGTCGGTGGGCGGCATCGTGACCCACCGGGCCCACAAGCACCCTCGGGTGAACCGCTACCGCGCGGTCTACACCCTGGTCGACGAGGGCGACGGCCTGCGCATCGTGGCCACGCGGATGCGGAACCTCGAGCGCATCCGGAACGTGATGTCCACGATGGACGACGACGCCTTCCTGCTCGACGAGCTGCCCGGGGGCGGCGGTGGCTTCATGGACCCGCTGGACCTGCTCGAGCTGTCCACGCCCGTCGAGGAGGCCGCCCCGTGAGCGTGATCCAGGCCCGGGAGCTGTCCTTCGCGTACCCGCGGCGCGCGGGGACGGAGCCCTTCGAGCTGCGCCTGGCCGTCTGGAGCGTGGAGCGCGGCGAGCGGACTGCGCTGCACGGCCCCTCGGGCTGCGGCAAGTCCACGCTGCTGAACCTCCTGGCGGGCGTGCTCACGGCCAGCAGCGGCATGCTGAAGGTGCAGGGGCAGGAGCTCTCGGACCTCTCTGAGCCGCAGCGCAGGGCGTGGCGCATCAAGAACCTGGGCTTCGTCTTCCAGGACTTCCCCCTGGTGGACTACCTGGACGCCCAGGAGAACGTGTTGCTGCCCTACCGGCTCAACAGCGCGCTGACCCTGGACGGCGACACTCGCCGGCGGGCGAGCGATCTGCTCGATCGGCTGGGGCTGGGAGGCAAGCTGGCGCGCCGGCCCGAGGAGCTCTCCCAGGGGGAGCGGCAGCGGGTCGCCATCGCCCGTGCCCTGGTCACCGAGCCGGGCCTGCTGCTCGCGGACGAGCCCACCGCGGGCCTGGATCCCGCCCGCAGCGCCCAGGTCATGGAGCTCCTCGAGGGCCTCTGCGAGGAGCGGGGGCTGACCCTGCTCCTGGTCACCCACGACCCCGGCCTGCTCGCGCGCTTCTCCCGCACGCTGTCCGTCGGCGAGCTGTCGGCTGGCGGTCCCGCCTGATGCTGAGGCACGCGCTCTACCTGGCCCTCCGCTACCTGGCGTCCTCGCCCGGTCGCAGCGCCGTGCTGGTCCTGGGCAGCGCCGTCGCGCTGTTCCTGCCGCTGTTCACGGGCCTCGCCGCCGAGCGCATCGAGGGCAGCCTGCTGGCTCGCGCCGAGTCCTCGCCGGTGGTCATCGGGGCCAAGGGCGACGAGTTCGACCTGACCATGAGCGCGCTGTATTTCCACGGGCAAGTACGTGAGAACGTTCCTTTTTCCAGCGCAGATCCCATCCGCGCGGCCGGCTACGGGCTGGCGGTGCCGCTGTACGTACAGCACACCATCGGCGGCAGCCCGCTGGTCGGCACCACCCTGGACTACTTCGACGCCCGCGGCCTGGAGCTCTGGGACGGGCGCCGCCCCGCCGTCCTGGGCGAGGTGGTGGCCGGCGCGACCGTGGCGGAGGCCTTCCAACTCCAGGTCGACGACAGCGTGCGGAGCGACCTGAGCAACCTCTACAACATCGCCGGGGCCTACCCCATCCTGCTCCAGGTCGTCGGCGTCCTCGAGCCCACGGGCGGCCCCGACGACGAGGCCTTCTTCACGGACGTGAAGACCACCTGGGTGCTGGACGGCTACCTGCACGGGCACGAGGAGGTCACCGTCGCCAACAGCCTGAACGGCGAGGCGGCCGGCGAGAACCTCGAGGCCACCGCGGCCATCTTCATGATCAGCGAGATCACCGAGGCCAACCGCGCCACCTTCCACTTCCACGGCGATCTCGGGCACTTGCCCGTGACCTCGGTGCTCGTGTTCCCCGACGACCAGCGGGACCATGACCTGCTGCTCGGCGACTACGCGCTGCACGAGACCCAGCACGCCATCCGACCGGTCAGCGTGGTGCGCGAGATCCTGGGCATCGTGCTGCGCGTGCGCGACGCCCTGGCCGCCACCTTCTCGGCGGTCGCCGTCTCGACGCTGGCCTTCTTCGGCCTGGTGCTGAGCCTCTCGCTGCGCCTTCGCAGCTCGGAGCTGACCTTGATGCGTCGCATCGGCTGCAGCCGCGGCACCATCGCGACCATGGTCGGCGCCGAGGTGGTCCTCGTCGTGCTCGCGGCGGGCCTGGTCGCAGCCGCCGGCACCTTCGCGGGCCTCGCCATGCTCGACACCCTGTTGTAGAGAGAGCTGATGCTGACGTTCTTGCTCGCCTGCTCGGGCTCGCCCGAGCCCACCAGGACCGCCCCGCCGCCGGACCAGCTGATCGAGGCCAGCGCTCCGATTCTCGTGAGGACCACCGACTGGCCCAGCCAGTTCCTGGTGGAGCGCATCGGGGGGCCGCTGGTCCTGGCCGAGTGCGTCCTGCCCGAGGGCGAGGACCCGGCCAGCTGGAGTCCCTCCGGCGATCTCGTGGCCGGTCTGGCCGAGGCTGACCTTATCGTCACGAACGGGGCGGGCTACTCGGCCTGGATGGCGACGGCCTCGTTGCCGTCTCAGCGGGTGGTCGAGGCCGCGAGGGGGGTGGAGCTGATCGAGCTCCAGGGTCAGACGCACAGCCACGGCAGGGAGGGCGAGCACAGCCACGCTGGCGCCGATCCCCACACCTGGTCGGACCCCACCGGGTACGTGGCTCAGGCCCTGGTCGTGCGCGACGCCCTGGTCGCCGCTCGACCCCATCAGGCGATGAGCTTCCAGAAGAACGCCGGTGAGCTCGAGCGCAAGCTCAACGCGCTGGACGCACAGCTCAAGGCGGCCACGGCCGACCTGCACCAGGTGCAGCTGGCCGCCAGCCACCCGGCCTTCAACTACCTCGCCCGCCGCTACGACCTGAAGATCACGAGCTTCGACCTCGACCCGTCGACGGCCCCCTCGGCCGAGCAGGTAGAGGACTTGCAGCGCTGGCAGGACCACCGCGAGGGCGCCGGGATCCTGCTCTGGGAGTCGGCTCCGTCCGAGGCGGCGGTCGCGGCCTTGCCGTCCTTCCGGCATGTTGTGCTCGACCCTCTGGAGGCGGGCATGCCCTACGACTACCTGGCCCAGGCGAGCCAGAACGCTCAGATCCTGGCGAACCTGGTCGTCGAGGAGGCCCCGTGAGCGCGCTGCTGCTGGCCTCCAGCCTGGCCCTCGCCGGTCCGTCGGTCGATGTCTTCACGCCTCCCGCTCGGCTGGGCGCCTTCGCTCCCGGACAGCTGCCCCTGCGGCACGGCCCAGAGGGGCCCGGTGAGATGCCCGACGAGGGCTACGGGTTCAAGGACGACAAGGGCAACGGCCTGGGCTGGGTGGGCCTCGGGCTGCTCGGCGGCGCAGGGATCACCGCGCTGACGATGAACTCCGCGAAGGTCGAGATGGAGGACGCCAGCACGCTCTCGGAGCTCGAGGACGCCTATACGAAGAACAAGCGTCGGGGCTACACGACCTACAGCCTGCTCGGCGGCAGCGCGCTCTTCTTCACCTTCGCGCTGGTGTTCTGATGGCCGCCTTGCTGCTGTTGTTGGCCTGCATCCAGCACGACCTCTACGACGAGAGGGTCGAGGAGCTCGACACCTCGGACACCGGCGCCGAGGAGCTGGTCGAGGACGAGGCGTGAGGGCGCTCACGTTCGTCGATCGGGCCGGGCGCGAGCTGCTGCTGAGGCGGCTGACGCGCCAGGACGCCGAGCCGCTCTTCGTGCTGCACCAGGAGCTGATCTCGGACGGCCGAGGCATGGTGCTCATCCCCGAGGAGGCCCACCCGCCGGACAAGCTGGCGGACAAGATCGACGAGATCCACGAGCACGGCGGGGTCTTCCTGGGCGCCTTCGACCAGGAGGAGCTGGTCGGCACCCTGGACCTGGCGCGCATTCCGCGCTCGATGCTGCGGCACAACGCCACCCTGGGCATGGGCATCCGCCCCGAGCACCAGGGCGCCGGGCTGGGCCGTGCGCTGCTCGAGGCCGCGCTGGGCTGGGCCCAGAGCAACGGCATCAGCCGGGTCGAGCTCTTCGTCCGCGGCGACAACCTGCGGGCCCAGCAGCTCTACGAGAGCGTCGGCTTTGTGCCCATCCACCTGCGCAAGGGCTTCGTGCGCCTGCCGGACGGGCGGCTCGTCGACGACCTTTACATGGAGCTGCTCGAGCCGGACCGGGATCTCTAAGCGTCTTCGCCGCGGGCCAGCAGCGCGTGCGGCACGCGCTCACCGGGCTGGACGAAGCGCCGCGTGTCCCGCGGCGGGCTGACCAGGCCGGTCACCCGCATCACGCCCCAGGGCTGCCCGTCCGGGCCGTCGGCGGTGTGGCCCTCCTCGAAGGCGTCGCCCTTGCCCAGCAGGTACAGGGAGATGTTCCGCAGCATGCGCGCGACCTGGTCGGGCTGAGCCAGCTCCAGGTTGAACACGGCCTCAAGGTCGGGCAGGTCGAGCTGCCCCATGCCGACGGTGTCCATCAGCGCCCAGCCGCTGTCACCTGCTCGGAAGAAGCGCAGGTTGATCCAGGCATCCAGTGGCGGCTGCCCCGTCTGCTCCAGGTGGGCCAGGGCCTCGTCCAGGTGCTGGGCGTTCATCAGCACCTCGCCCACGGGATCGAACCAGGCCAGGGCCTGAGGCAGCTTCAGCAGCCCGGAGGCGGTGCGCGCCAGGCGCACCAGCTCGGGCATGGGTCGGTAGTCGGCCGGCCGGATCGGATCGTCCTTTCCCTGGACCCAGATGCAGCGCAGCCGCAGGAACGCGGCGTGCTGCAGCGCCCGCGCCTCGGGCCAGTGCCAGGCCTGCTCGCCGGCGCGCTGGAGACCGCCCGGGAAGGTGCCCGAGCCGAAGTGCCCCATGGTCCAGGCCCCGAAGACCAGGGTGTCGTCCTTGGGATCGCCCATGGCGTCGGGCCAGGGCCGCTCGACCACGTCGACCATCAGCCGGCCCCCGCCGCCTGTCGGGAGCACCGCGGCCCCGTCGCCGAAGGCCCAGTGACCTTGCCCCGTCGGGGGCTTGCTCCGGGCCCCGGGCAGAGCCTCGAGCAGCTGCTCCAGGGTGATGGCTTCGGAGAGCAGAACGACGCCGCACTGAGTGAACAAGCCCGCCACGAATCCTCCACCCGTGCAGTAACCGCCGCTCGCTGGGGACCCGGACCCGGGGGACCCTGTTAGTCTCGCCCGTCGCGGAGTCCTGATGTCGCTTCTGTTCGCACTCGTTCCGTCCGTCCTGGCCCAGGACGTCACCGACGCCGAGGCCGTCGAGCGCGTGCCGGTAGACCCCGCTCTGCTCGAGGTCGCTCCGGCCTGGTCCTCGCCGCCGGATCCCGAGGCCGAGGTGGAGCCCGAGGTCGAGGCCGCGCCGCGGCGCTTCACGGCGGTCCCCGTGCCCGGCGTCGAGGTCGAGGTCAACATCCCGGACGCCCCGGACGGAGAGCCGCAGCCCTGGGGCTGGGTCGTCGGCGACGCCACGATGGACACGCGCCTGGGCATGCGCAACGCCAGCCGGTACACCAACGTCGTCTTCAGCGGCACCAGCTACCAGCCTGACATCGCCGCGCTGTCCGACGACGTCGTGGGCCAGATCCTGCCGCTCGAGGACGAGGACTACGAGATCACCGTCGGCCCCGTCCAGCGGATCGAGCTGGTCGGGATCGAGGGCGCCCCGGAGCTGGGCCCCGTCCTGGTCGTCAACGCCCACATCTGGGACACCTGGCTCGAGCGCGACCTCTGGTCCCAGAGCGTCCTGTTCGCGGTCGAGGGCTCGGCGGTCCTGATCCGGACCGAGTCCACCGAGTCGCTGCAGACCGCCGACGAGATCCTGGGCGACGTCCTGGACATGGTCGTCATCCAGGCGCCGCCGCTGAGCGCCGAGGAGCTGCCCTACGGCCGCCTGGAGTTGGACGGCGGCTACACGATCGAGCTGCCCCCGGGCTGGCGCGCGCTGACCGAGCGCGAGTCCCCCTACAGCAGCCGCATCCCCGGAGACGGTCCCTTCGCTGGCGGGCTCTCGCGCCTCGTCGTAGTCGACCCCACGCAGCTCTCCAAGCCGATCTTCGAGTGCTCCGCCGACCAGGGCACGCCGCTGGAGATCCTGTCGCCCGACAAGTCCGAGCTGGCGGCCCAGAACTTCAGGACCGTCGCCGAGGTCGGCCTCAAGGGCGGCAAGTACATGCTGGCCGCCAACGGCGAAGAGCACTTCATCGACGTCGACACGAGCCTGCCGTTCTACGTCGAGCAGGGGGAGGAGCTGCGCTTCCTGAGCCTGGGCCCCGAGCGCGAGGCCTACCTCTGGCGGGCCAGCGGCCAGGCCTTCGAGGAGCCCCTGAAGTCCTCGGTGTTCTACACGGCCTACGCCGACATCGGCCTGCTCTGCACGGCGATCGCGACGCCCGACGAGGAGGCGCTGCTGGGCACCTTCGACGCCACCGTCGAGAAGATCTCGATCTCCGCCGAGCACGAGATGCCGCTGTCGCTGCGCGCCCGGTACAAGCGCTGGTGGCCCTGGTCCAACCCCCTGCTTCAGCTCTACTGGGTGCCGGTGCCGTTCATCTTCCTGGCTGGCTGGCTGGTCACCAAGGACGACGACTGATCAGGGCGCCGCTGGCGCGTTAGTCGAGGTCCCCGTCTCGGAGGTCTCGAACATGGTCCGTCTCCAGTCCTACGTCCTCGGCTCCTGGCACACCGGCCAGGCCCCCTTCAGCGCCCTCGTCGACCCCTCGACCGAGCAGGTGGTGGCGGAGACCTCGACCCGGGGGCTGGACTTCGCCGCGGTGCTCGAGCACGCACGCAACGTCGGCGGCCCCACGCTCCGAGGCATGACCTTCGCCGAGCGCGGCGCCCTGCTCAAGGCCATGAGCAAGGCCCTGTTCGCCGACCGCGAGCGCCTGATCGAGGTCGCGATGGCCAACTGCGGCGCCACGCGCGGTGACGCCAAGTTCGACATCGACGGCGCCACCGGCACGCTGAGCTACTACGCCTACCTGGGCAAGGAGCTGGGTGACCGCAGCGTCCTGGTCGACGGCGACAGCGAGCCCCTGCTGCGCAACAACGCGCGCTTCCACGGCCTGCACCTCAAGACCCCCCGCCGGGGCGTCGCGGTGCACGTCAACGCCTTCAACTTCCCCGCCTGGGGGACCTTCGAGAAGGCCGCGGTGGCCCTGCTCGCCGGCGTTCCCGTCGTGTCCAAGCCGGCCACCTCCACGGCCTGGTTGGCCGTCGAGATGACCCGGGTCCTGGTCGACCAGGGCGTGATGCCCGAGGGCAGCTTCCAGCTCGTGGCGGGCTCGGCCGGCGACCTGCTCAGCCACCTCGGCGGGCAGGACGTGCTGGCGTTCACGGGCTCTGCGGACACCGGCGCCACGCTCCGAGCGGGCGAGGGGCCGGTCTCGCGCAGCACCCGCGTCAACGTCGAGGCGGACTCGCTCAACGCGATGGTCCTGGGGCCCGATGTGCGCGTCGGCGACGACCTCTGGAACCGAACCGTGAACTCGGTCCACCTCGAGATGACCCAGAAGACGGGTCAGAAGTGCACGGCCATCCGTCGGGTCTTCGCGCCAGAGGCGCTGGTCGAGCCCTTCATCCAGGCTCTCTCCGAGGAGCTCAGCCGCCTCCAGATCGGCGACCCGCGCATCGACGGGGTGCGCATGGGCCCGCTGAGCAACGCCGCCCAGCTGCGGGACTACCGCGAGGGCGTGGCTCTGCTCTCCGGCGAGGCCCGGCTGGCCTATGGCTCGCCCACCGAGGTGGACGCCGCGCGCAGCGTCGAGGGCAAGGGCTGCTTCGCGTCACCCATCGTGCTGCACTGCATGGCCCCCCACGCCGCCTCGCTCGTCCACAGCCGCGAGGTCTTCGGACCCGTGGTCACCGTGATGCCCTACGACGGCAGCGCGCAGGACGCGGCCGCGCTCGTCAACAAGGGCGGCGGCATGCTGGTGAGCTCACTGGCCAGCAGCGACCGGGACTTCCTGCAGGCCTTCGCGCTCGAGGCGGCCGCCTTCAACGGGCGCCTGATGCTGGTCGACAAGAAGATCGCCGAGGTCGCCACGCCCCACGGCATGGTCCTGCCCAGCATGGTCCACGGCGGCCCCGGTCGGGCCGGCGGCGGCGAGGAGCTGGGCGGCCTGCGTGGCCTGGATCTCTACATGCAGCGGACCGCGCTGCAAGGCAACCGCGGCCTGCTGGACAAGCTCTTCGGTTAGGCCTTCGTGTCCGGCTCGCGCGCGTGGTGCCGGCGCCGGGCGTGGGGTCCGAACTCCAGGCGGCTCCGGTCCCGCTTGGGCTCGGTGTTGTAGTCGATGAGCGTCGAGCCGGTGGTCATCGACATGTCGTACTTCAGCCGCAGGCCGATCTTGCCCAGCGGCTGCAGCACCTGCACGTAGGGGCGGTCCTCCGGGCTCAGGTCGTCCTCGGGCTCCCAGGTCATCACGATGCCCTGGTCCTCACGGATCCGGATGGGCGTCATGTCCGAGAGGCCGGTGACCAGGAAGCCGCTCCCGGCGATGCTGTCGACGTCGAAGACGTCCTTGGACCACGCCGCGCGCAGGTCCGAGCTGGGGTAGCGCGCGCTGGGTGAGAAGTTCCGCTTCCAGCAGGCCACGGACAGCTTGCGCAGGCTCTCGGGCACCCAGGGGACCAGCTTCGGCACGACGCTGTTGAGGTAGGCCCCGGCCATCCCCATCAGCGCGCCCGTCACGGGCTTGCGGTCCGGGTCGGGCGCCTTGGGCTGCTCGTAGACGTAGTCCTGCCAGCGGGTCCACTCCAGGTTGTCCTGGTTGACGCGGAGAACATCGTCCCACGGCACGCCGGCGGCGGCCTTGAAGCAGGCGGCCATGTGGCCCACGTCGCGGACACCGATCTGGCTCCAGTCGACCTGGTCGTAGTGGAACACCGTCTGGTTCTTGCCCTTTCGGCGCAGGATGACGCGCCCGTTCTCGTCGTCGAAGATGGTGTTCGCGTAGGTCTTCGGGTAGCCGTAGAGCTCTCGGCCGGCGAACATGGCGGCGATGCTCGACGGGAAGATCCAGGGCACGTAGATCTGGAAGGTCTCTCCCTCGTTGCCGTCCACCATCGCCGGGATCATCAACCCCGTCTCGGTGTAGGCGGCGCCCCCGCCGGTGTCGAGATCGATGTTGGACGGGCCGAAGTTCTCGAAGCGGGCGAACATCAGGATGGCCACCGGCGCCGACGGGTGCCACTTGACCCCGGGCGGCAGGTGGCTCTCGATCAGCCCGTCCAGCGGTCGCTGGACCAGGACGTAGAGCAGCTCGATGTCGGTGGCGTCGTAGGGGCCGGGCAAGACCACGGCCCGGGCTCCCGGGAAGCACTGGTAGCTGGTGGTGTCCAGCTGGTAGCCGGCCTCCAGCGCCATGCGGATCCTGGTGCTGTCCGCACCACCAGGAGAGCCTGGCCACCACCCCGCGCAGCTCGGGGTCGTCGGTCTCGAAGAGGTGGCGCAGGGCCTCGCCGTCGATCTCGAGCAGGACAGAGTCGACCTGGGCCCGTGCCTCGGTGTCCCGGGGCAGGTCGGCCAGGACCGGGTCCTCCCCGATGAGCAGGCCCGGAGTCCGGTCGCCCACCCAGGCGTCGTGCCGCCACTCCTCGACCGAGCCGGCCATGACCATCCAGCAGATGTCGCGCTTGTCACCCGGTGAGAACAGCAGCTGCTCGGCCTGCAGTCGGTGCAGCTTGGGCTGCTCGCCCTCGGGGACCAGGGCGTCCATCATCTTCCGGACGCCGGCGAGCGACAGCGGCATGCCCTGCTTCACCGCCTCGGTGTCGAACTGGCCCAGGGCGGCCAGGATGCGCGCGGCGATCAGGTCCCGATCCGGGCGCCCCTCGCTGGGTAGAGGGGGGAGCTCGGCGTCGATGTGGACGGGCTCGATCCGAGGCAGGGGAGCCACCGGTGTGCCGCCTTCGACGTCCCAGACGTCCGGGCCCCAGTCCAGCCGCTTGCGGATCGCGGCGTTCTTGGCCTCGTCCAGGCGCCGGATGGTCCCGGGGTTCAGGTAGTCCAGGTCCACCGCGGGCTCGTTCTCGAGCCCCTTGCAGGACTGGAACATCATGTCGGCGCTGTTCCGGAACCCGAAGCAGGCCTCGACGTCGATCTCGTGGCCCTTGTCCGAGGTCAGCTTGCGCTGAAGACGCAGCAGGGGTCGCAGCTCGAGCACTCGCTCGCCGACCTGGAAGGTGATGACCCGGTCCTGGATCCGGAACAGATCCACGCGGTGGTTGGCCAGGTTGGTCACGTGTGTGCGCGTGATCTGGTCCACGGAGAAGTCGCTGGGCTCCCACCGCATGTACGAGTCGACCGTCTCGACCTCGGGTCGGTAGTTGCGCTTCCACGCCAGGACCAGGTTGTCGTTCATCGCCTCGGGGAGGAACCGCGTCATCGAGAACAGGGTGCGCGGGGAGCCCTCGTCCCCGCGGCTGCTGCGGGTCTCGGCCGCGGCGCCCAGCCGCTGGTCCAGGCTGGGTACGGCCCAGGCCAGCGGGTCGGGCTGACCCTGCCCTCGGGCTTGCAGCCACTCGACATAGGCGCGACCGATGAACTGACCCCAGTACTCGGTCTCCTGGGGGTCCTCGTCCGGTCGGTGCCACTTGAAGAGCCGCCGTCCGTCCGCGTCCAGGGCCTCGTACTCGGCGACGCGCAGCTTCATCAGCGCCGCGCGCGCCTGGAACTCCTGGGTCGCCATCACGCCGCCCGAGACGTCGGTGGGCATCAGGACCGACATGAGCTCCACGAGGTCCTCGCCGATGTCGGCCCAGGGGATGTACTCGATGCGCATGTCCAGGGTCGTCGTGCCCGCGCTCCGGCCGCTGATCCGCCAGTGGGTGTCGCTGCCCTCGATGGGCTCGATGTAGTGGTTGCCGTACATCTTGGGCTGGCCGAAGACCTCGCGGGCCTTGAACATGGACAGCACGTTGTTCGGGAAGGCCCACATCTGGAAGAAGGCGGGCTTTCGAGCCTGCGTCCAGACCGGGACCACCAGCATGGCCTCGCTGAAGGACAGCGGCTTGCCGCTGGTGGCCAGCAGGTGGGGTCGCATCTCGCTGTAGTGGGCGACGATGAGCATGCACCAGGGCCGCCCCTCGCGGCTCAGTCGGATGTCCACGAAGGGCGGCAGCTGCCGGCGCACCTCGTCCGGCAGCTGGCAGGGGATGATGTGGGAGTCGGCGGGGTAGAGCAGGTAGTCCGGCGGCACCAGGACACTGCGCTGTCCACCGAAGCGGTGGTGGGTCAGGGTCTCCAGGGCCTCGGCCGTCCCTCGGGCCCACTTGCCGCCG
>CALGIB010000937.1 GCA_937915955.1 uncultured Pseudomonadota bacterium | reverse complement strand
TGGATCCATCGTAGTTCATCGGCTGCTTGTAGCCCAACTCTCGCAGGACCGCGTAGGCGAATCCGGCACGAACCCCGCCGCTGCACAGCGTGATGACCGGCTGGTCGTCACGGATCCCCGCGGCCTCCAGCATGCCCGACAGATCCTCGCGGGGGAGGAGCTCGCCCTGCTCGTCGATCAGGTCCTTCCACCACAGACTCCTCGCGCCGGGGATGTGGCCGCCTCGGGCCTCTCCAGCCGGGGTGGCGCCAGCGAACTCCTCACGGGTGCGGGTGTCCCACAGGGTGGCGTCGCCGCTGCTGCGGGCCCGCTCGACCCGCTCGGTGTCCGCTTGACGAGCCGCCTGCCAGCGAGGCGTGAAGCTGCCGCCTCCGGGCCTGGGGGTCTGTGTCAGGTCTCGCCCTGAGCGCTTCCACGCGCCCAGGCCACCGTCCAGGATGTGCGCGTCTTCGTGGCCCAGCACCTCGAGGGTCCAGAAGATGCGGCCCTCCTCTCCCCAGCCCTCGCGGGCCTCACCCACCACAACGACCGGAGCGTCGTCTCGGACGCCGGCGCTCTCGAAGGCCGCCTCCAGGCGGTCCTCGTCCCGGGTCAGCCACCCGTTGCGGAGCAGTCCCTGGCGTAGGTCCAGCCAGGACACGGGCCCCGAGCCGGGCAGGTGTCCGTCGCGCCAGGTCGCGGCGATGCGCGCGTCGACCAGGGCGGCGCCGCGCTCGAGCAGGGCCAGGGTCTCCTCGACGTCGAGGAAGACCTTGGCCTGGGTGAGGTGGACGAGGAGGAGCCACATGGGGAGGGGATGCCTGGGCGGTGCGGGGGTCGGCTCGCGATAGTCTGCCCTCGTGCTCCTGTTCCTGCTCGCCTGTGTCTCTCCCGAGGCCCCCGAACCTGCCCCGGTCGCCCAGCCGGCACCCCGACTGCTCCGGAGCGAGCCCCCTCGGAACGTGGTGGTCATCGTCATCGACACGCTGCGCGCCGACGCCCTGCTCGAGGCCGACACCCCCGCCATCGACGGCCTCGCCGGGCTCGGGCAGCGCGCCGAGCACGCCTGGTCGGCGGGGACCTGGACCGTGCCCGGGGTCGCCGGTCTGCTGACGGGCTCGACGGTGCGGGGGCACGGCTGGGACCTGGGCACGGGGCGCCTCGGCAAGTACCCCCGGCTGCCCGACGCGCCGATGCTGGCGCAGGTGCTGTCCGAGCAGGGCTTCAGCACGACGGGTCTGTACAGCAACGGGTACCTGGCCGAGGAGCTGGGCTTCGACCGCGGCTTCGACGAGTGGCGGCGGGTGAGCGACAAGGTCCTGGTCAAGGAGTTCCGCAAGACGCTCGCCAAGCGCTGGGCGGCGGATCCCGAGGGGCGTCACTTCGCCTACCTGCACTTCCTGGGTCCCCACAGCCCGGTCAGCCCCAGCGCCGAGCAGCGGGACAAGTACGGCGTCGAGGCCCATTGGTTCGAGGGCAAGCGCGACGCCATCGAGATCGGGGCGGCCAAGCGCAACAGCCAGCCCGGGGTGCGCGTCGCCTACAAGGGCGCCTACAAGGGGGTCATCGAGGACACCGACGCGCGGGTGGGCGAGCTGCTCGAGGCGCTGGAGCCCTGGCTCGAGGACACCCTGGTGGTGCTGACCAGCGACCACGGCGAGCTGCTGGGCGAGCACAACATCGTGGGCCACGGCTACTGGGTCTACGAGGGCCTGACCAGCGTGCCCTACGTCGTCTACAACGCACAGGCTCCGCTGCCGCCGATGCTCTCCACGGCCGCCACCGCGCAGCTGGTCTGTGACGAGTTGGGCATCCAGCGCAGCTGGCCGGTGACCCTGGACACGATGCCGGTGGTCTCCCAGCGCGAGGGCAAGCTGGCCATGACGCTGGACGGTCGGCACAAGGCCATCTGGGATCCCACGCCCCGAGGCGGCGGGCCCTTCAGCGTCTTCGACCTGCAGGCTGACCCGCTGGAGCAGGCCCCGCTGGCCGACGACCATGGGCTGGCTCAGGCGCGGTTGGACTGGGAGGCCGGGCTGCCCGAGGCGGAGCAGCTCACGGAGCTGGTCCAGCTGTCCGAGGAGACGTTCAGGCAGCTCGAGGAGCTCGGGTACCTCCAGTAGGCATGACTGTAGTTATTTCAGCTACTTAGCTGTACGAGATCGTCCGTGAGAGCCCCCTCGTGAGCC
>CALGIB010000936.1 GCA_937915955.1 uncultured Pseudomonadota bacterium | reverse complement strand
CCCGCGGCACGGTGTCCGGCCAGCTCGTGAAGGGCGGCGGCGGCCAGTAGGTAGAGCGGGTCCGGGCGCTGGGTTAGCCACGCGCCATGTACAACCTCCTCATCTCTCTCGGAGTCGCGGGGCTGGCCTTCGGGATCGGCGCGGCGATGGGCCAGTGGGTGTACGGCTTCGCCCCGGCGATGCTGGTGCTGCCGGTGGTCTACTTCCTGCTCGCGCGCCGCACCGGCCAGCAGCTGGAGGTGATCATGACCCGGGCTGGGGCCGAGCTCCAGGCCGGGCGCCTGAAGCCAGCTCGGGAGATCATCGAGACCGGCTACGCGCTGGGGCCCTGGCAGTTCCTGATCACCCAGCAGATCCACGCCCAGCTGGGCGCGCTCGAGTTCATGCAGCGCAACTACAAGCAGGCCCGTCCGCTGCTGGAGAAGGCCTGGAAGCGCAACTGGCAGGCCCAGGGCATGCTCGGCATCCTGGACGCGCGCGCGGGCAAGCACGACGAGGCGCTGGTCCGTCTGGGCAAGGCCTCGCTGCTGGCCAAGCGCGAGCCCCTCTACTGGGCCCTGACCTGCTGGCTGCTGCTGGACGCCAAGCGGGTGGACGAGGCCCAGCGCAAGGTGGTCGAGGGCCTGGAGACGGTGGAGAACAGCAAGTCCCTCAAGGAGCTGCAGACGGCCATCGCCAACGACAAGCTGAAGCGCTTCCGCTGGGACCGCGCCTTCGGTCAGACCTGGTACCAGTTCTTCCCCGAGCAGGCCCAGGCCCAGGCTCAGCGCGGCCAGGCGGCCAACGACCCCCGCATGCGCAACCGCAAGACCTTCCCGCAGCCGCGACGCTGAAGCTCAGGGTCCTTGCTCCAGCTCGGAGGGGGCCTCGTAGAGCGGAAGGCCGCGCGCTCTCAGGGCGCGTCGCAGCGCGAAGTCCCCGGGCTTTTCGGCCCAGGCGTCCTGAAGCAGCGCCGTGCCGCGCTCGGACTCGCCGGCCCGGTCCAGGGCGTCCGCCGCCGCGGCGACCACCTGCGGGTCGCCCCCGTGGGCCTCGACGTAGCCCTCGATGAGCTCCAGGCTCGGGCCTACGCCGTAGTCGGCGTAGAGGTCCAGGATGCCGACCGCGATCTCCCCCCTCAGCTCGGAGGCATAGCGGTAGGCCTTGCGGTAGGCCTCCCAGGCGGCCTCGGGGTTGCCGGCCAGGGCCTCCTGACGCGCCAGGAGCAGGTTGGCCTTCCAGCTGCGCGGGTTGTTGGTGACCTTGGCGCGGGCCTCGAGCAGGGCGGGGGGATCTTGCAGCTCCATGCCCCGGAACATGCGGTCCGCCAGCTTGCGGTAGCGCCAGGCCTCCCGCTCGGGCGCGTTGAGGTGGACCCGATGGACCGAGGCCCCTCGCGTGACCACCAGCAGCTCCATGCGCTGCGGCTCGCCGGCCAGGTCGAAGGCCAGCGTCACCCGTCGGGCCGGCTGGCCGGCGACCTCGAGCGCGTACGCCTCGACGACGCGGACGCCGTGGGCTCGCGCCTCGACCTGCTCGATGAGCGCGCTGACGGCCTCTCCGGGCGCCAGCGGCCGCGTGTAGGTCTTGGTGGAGGCCACCAGCGTGGCCTGCTGGGTCGGAGACACCCAGCCTCTGTCCTCCGTCAGCGCCCAGCCCTCGTGCCAGGCCACGGGCACCTGGGCCACCAGCCCCGTGTCGCTGGTGACCGGGCGCAGGTGGACCAGCCGCGCCCCTCCCCAGAACAGGGCCCCGGCCCCGAGCAGGCTGCCCACCAGCGCCGCGATGCGCACCCGACGGTTGCTGAGCTGAAAGCGCGTGAAGGCGTCCGGCTGCAGCCAGGTAGCCATGGCCGCGCCGCCGATCAGTCCGCCCAGGTGTCCCCAGTTGTCCACCGAGGTGGACAGCAGTCCCAGGCAGAGCGGGTAGACGAGGTAGGGCAGGATGGCCCAGCCGAAGTACTTGCGAGCGAAGGTCGGCAGCCGGTCCTCGTGCTTCCAGCCGAACACGACCGAGGCCGCGATCAGGCCAAAGTCGCCGCCGCTGGCCCCCAGGCTGGGACGCCCCGGGCTCATGGCCAGCGAGAGCAGGCCGCCGATGACCACCGCGAAGAGGTAGACCGCGAGCAGGTTCCGCCGCCCCATCGCCCGCTCCAGGTTCCAGCCCGCGTAGACCATGAACAGCAGGTTCAGGGCCAGGTGGGTGAAGCCCAGGTGCAGGAAGCCGTAGGTCAGCAGACGCCAGACCTCGCCGGCCTCGAGCACGGCCGGTGCCCAGTTGGTCGCGTGGTCCACCAGCCAGTCCGCCGCGCCGGGCGCCTTCGACCACAGGTAGATGCGCACCTGCAGCCCCACGAGCAGCGCGGTCATCAGAGGAGCGCCGTGCCGCAGGCGCTTGCTCCAGGCCAGATCCTCGGGGTCGGCCAGGGTCTGGTAGATCTCCAGCTCGCCGAGCTTCCGGAAGTCCCGCCCCGTGAGCACGTCCATGCGGACCAGCGTCTCGCCGTCGAACTCGCCCTGCCGCACCCGGCGCTCGAAGTCCTCGAAGGTCAGCTCGTCGACCCCCAGCGCCCCCTTGACCTCGATGCTCACTCGACGGCCGCCTGGAAGAGCTCGACCATGAAGGCGATCTCACGGAAGGCGGCCAGCCCCAGGATGGTGTGCCCGAGCAGGCTCATCCTGGGCTGCTTGCGCACGAAGCCGGCGATCTCGGTGCCCAGGCCCAGCGCGACCAGGCCGCCCACCATCGCCCAGGGGAAGGGCAGCTCGGGGCGGATGGGCTCGGTGTTGCCCTCGTAGAACTGGGCCCCCATCGCCAGATCGGGGCCCAGGCGGATCAGGACGGGGGCCATGCCCAGGACGAAGACCACCAGCGACGCCGCCGAGGCGCCCCGAGCCAGCTTGATGAGCTTGTCGATCACAGCAGGTCCAGCGGCTCCATGTGCTCGTCCAGCCAGTGGGCGCAGGCGGTGACCTGCTGCTCGTCGACGCCCTCGATGGTCACGATGACGTGCATGGGGCCTTCGTCGTAGCGCGGGTAGCTGCCGATCTCGATGCCGGGGAAGCGCACCAGGGCCTCCTCCAGGCGCGCGGCGATCTGGATCTCCCGCTCGCGGGTCACCACGCGCGCGCTGTGCAGGCTGGGGATCTGTCGGAAGCGATGGGCCACCGCCTCGAACTTGAGCTTCAGGATGCTGGGCACCCCTGGCAGGATGTGCACGTTTCGCATGACCACCAGCGGAAAGATCAGTCCGCCGTCCCACCAGAACTCGGCGCCCTGGGGCACCTGGGTCATGCGCAGGGCCGCCTCGTTCACGGGCGAGGTGAGCTTGCGCCGCAGCACGTCGACCAGCTCGCCGCGGGTCTCCAGGGGCACGCCGAAGCCGCGCGCGATCGACTCCATCGTGATGTCGTCGTGGGTCGGGCCCACGCCGCCCGAGGTGAACACGAGATCGTGCTCGTCGCTGCTGCGCCGGACCTCGTCCCCGATTGCCCGGAAGGTGTCGGGGATGACCGCGATGCGGCGCACGGTGACGCCCAGCTCACGCAGTCGCTGGACGAGGTAGGGGCTGTTCTCGTCGGCGAACTTCCCGGTCAGGATCTCGTTCCCGATGACGACGATGGCGGCGGTGGTCATGCCCCGAGAGTAGCCTGCTCCTATGCTGTTCATCCTCTCCCTCCACCCCGCGTTCGCCGAGCGCGTCCGGGCTCGCGTGCAGCTCGACGAGCAGGGGCTGCGGCTGGTCGACGCCGTCCAGGTCGAGGGCCAGGCCCGCTCCATCGGCCCCGGGCTGGTCCCGGGCCCATTGGGGGGGGGGTTATTGTTTTGGATGTTAGGATGCATTGGGGGGGGGCTTATTGTTTTGGATGTTCGGATGCATTGGGGCGGGTT
>CALGIB010000935.1 GCA_937915955.1 uncultured Pseudomonadota bacterium | reverse complement strand
GGGCTCCAGCTGGAGCGCCCAGGTCGAGGCCTGGCTGCTGGCGCACGACTGGCCGGGCAACGTGCGCGAGCTGCGCAACACCATCGAGCGCGGCGTCGTGCTGAGCCTGGGCGAGGCCATCGAGCTGGAGCACCTGCTGCTGGAGAGCGCGCCTCGAGCGGCCGCGGGCACGCTGCAGGAGGTGGTCGAGCGGGCCAGCGAGGCCCACGTGCGGGCGGTGCTGGAGCGGGTCGGGGGCAAGCGCGTCGAGGCCGCGCGGCTGCTGGGCATCGAGCGCACGACGCTGTACCGCCTGATGCTCAAGTACGGGCTCTGATCGGGTCACGAGGTTGAGCGGTAGGCTTGGACCCAGCCCATATTAGTCATATAAGTATATAAGCAGATAATATACTTATATGACCAAGTTGGTCAAGCGACCTCTGGGGCCTCTGTCACAGGGAGGATCGCGATAGTCCTGCCCGGTGAAGCGCCGCCTCGACTTTGCCGACCACCGCCGCGCCCTGGGCGACAACCGCTACGTCTACCCGGTGGTCAGCCGCCGCTCGAAGGGCCTGTCGATCGGGGTCAACCTGAACCCCGACAAGGTCTGCAACTTCGACTGTCCCTACTGCCAGGTCGATCGGAGCACGCCGCCCGCCTGGCGCGAGGTGGACCTGGGGGTGCTCGAGGAGGAGCTGGATGCCCTGCTCGAGCTGGCGGCCAGCGGGCAGATCTGGCAGCACCCGCCCTTCGAGACGGCCGCCCCCGAGCTCCGCCGGGTCAACGACATCGCCTTCGCTGGTGATGGCGAGCCGACCACCTTCAAGGGCTTCGGCGCCGCCCTGGAGATCGTCGAGCGCCTCCGGGACCGCCACGGCCTGCGGGCCGTCCAGCCGGTGGTCCTGACCAACGCGACCCGCCTGCACCGCCCCGAGGTCCAGCTCGCCCTGCGCGTCCTGGACCGCATGGACGGCCGCCTCTGGGCCAAGCTCGACGCCGGCACCGACGCCTACTTCCAGTTCGTCGACGGCACGAAGATGTCTCTGAAGCGCATCCTGGACAACCTCGGCGACTGCCTCGAGCAGCGCCCCCTCGTCCTCCAGTCCATGTTCCTGCGCCTGCTCGGCCAGGGCCCCTCGGAGCACGAGATCCAGCGCTACCTGGAGCACCTCGCGGCGCTCTCGCGGCGGGGAACCATCGAGCTGGTGCAGGTCTACAGCATCGCTCGCGTGCCCGCCCGGCCCGTGCTCGACATGCTGCCCACGCCCGCCCTCGAAGAGATCGCCGCCGCCGTTCGTTCCCTCGGCATCCCGGCCGAGGTCTACGCCGGCCGGCCCACGGAGTCCCCATCATGATCCTGCTGCTCTGCTCCATCGCCCTCGCCCAAGGCCCTCTGCCCGAGGTCGAGATCCAGTGGAACAAGGAGCTCGGCCTGCTCGTCGTCGACCCGCCCCCTGGCGAGCACCTGGCTCCCGAGGCGCCCATCACGGGCCAGATCGAGATCGACCAGAAGCAGCTGGTGGTCTCGGGCACCGGCTCGAGCATCGAGGGGGGCATCGGCCTGAGCCTGCCGGGCAAGGAGCCCCGGGTGGTGCAGGGCAGCCTGAGCCTGTCGCTCTGCGAGGACGACAGCAGCGCCTGCCGTCCCCTCGAGGTGGGCTTCATCGGCACGGTCGACGGTCGCAAGGGCAGCCAGAAGCTGGGTGTGCACGAGCCCGTGCCCATCACCGAGCCGGAGATCCAGGCCCTGCGCGTGCCGCACAGCCCGGACCAGGCCTTCGAGGAGGCCGCCGCGGCGGGCGAGCTGGTGCTGCTGGACTTCGGCGCGGTCTGGTGTCCGCCCTGCAACGAGCTGAGCCACCAGGTCCTGCACGACCCCGACAACAAGGCCGATCTGGCGGGCTTCGTGCTGGCCGAGATCGACGTGGACCGGCCCGAGTCCTGGCCGATCAAGGATCGCTACCAGGTCGGCGGCTACCCCACGATCATCGTGGCCCGCCCCGACGGCACCGCCATCGACCGCATGGTCGGCTACGCGGGCGAGGAGGCCTTCCTGCTCTGGCTCGGCCAGGCCGGCGGTCTGACGCCGCTGGACGAGCTGCTCGCCAGCAACCCGGTGGGAGTCGAGGCCTCCAGCGCGGCGCTGAGGGCGGTGCGGGACGGCCGCGAGGACGAGGCCAAGGCGCTCTTCGAGGTCGCCGCCGACAACGCCGACCTGCACATCGCCGTCTCGGCGGTCGAGCCCGGCGAGGCGGAGATCGCCTGGCTGATCGAGCACGCGTCCGATCGCCGGATGGAGTGGATCTGGGACAGCTACGGCCTGGAGATCCAGGACGAGGCGATCGAGGCCGCGCTGTTGGGCAGCTTGCGCCAGGGCCTCGTCGGCGCCAGCGCGGTGGACGCCGCCAGCCTGCTGAACCTGCTGGCGGCCCGAGCCGAGGGCGAGACGCAGAGGAGCCTGTACGCGGCGGCCGCGGTCACCCTGCACGGAGCCTTCGTCGGGGACCCCATGGCCGACCGGCCCTACGTGACCTGGCTGGCGGATCTCTACCGGCAGGGGGGGCTGGCCGACCAGGGCCTCGAGGTGCTCAAGGAGGCCTCGGGGGACTTCCCCCACGAGTTCACCTTCTTCTACGCGGCCGCGGGCCTGCTCCAGGCCGAGGAGCGCTACGAGGACGCGATGCCCTGGGTGCTGGCCGGGCAGGCCTTGGCCTACGGCGACCAGCGGCTGCGCGCGGGCAAGCGGCACGCCGAGATCCTGCACGCGCTCGAGCGCGACGACGAGGCGCTGGCCATCATCGCCGAGGTCCTGGCCGAGGGCAGCGCGCCCGACGAGGAGCTCAAGGTGCGCACCCACCGCTACCGCAGCCAGCTCGAGGAGCTCAGGGCCGAGATCGCCGGCGAGTGACCGCGAGGGGGCGTCTTCAGTAGGTGAGGGTCACCGAGGTCCTCACCCCTGCGGGCGTGGCGGCCAGCAGGTCGTCCGGCCCGACCAGGTGCAGCCAGCCCGCGACCCCCACGGAGAGGTGCTGGTCGCGGGACCAGGTGGCGCCGTGGTGGCCGCTCAGCACGGGTTCGAGGCGCCAGGCCCGGAAGGAGTCGTCACAGGACTCTCCGCAGAGCTCGTCCTGGCTCATGTGGCCGGGGAAGAAGGGGTGGGCCTGGGCCAGCAGCCCCAGCTCCAGGGTCCAGCGCCCAGGCAGCAGGGCCACGCTCGGGCCGGTGGCGGCGTGGGGCACCCAGGCCCGCTCCAGCGCGTAGCTGCTGAGGGTCTCGTTGGGCCCCAGCAGGGGGTCGATCTCGGTCTCGGTGGTCTGCTCCAGCAGAGCGCGCTGCAGGCCGATCTGCCAGTCCCCGCCGAAGCGCACGCGCTCCCCCCCGAAGCGGGATCGGCCGGCCAGGGTGCCACCCAGGAGCCAGCGGTTGTCCCGCCACTGCGGCAGCCCGGGGTGCATGCGGACCTCGCGCAGGTCGGCGGCCCGCAGGCTGGTGGGCCCGCTCACGGCGCTGGCCTGCAGGGCTGCGCCAAGCTCACGGTGTCCGAGGCCTACCCGCAAGACCGCTCCTCCACCCAGCAGCAGCTCCCCCTGGCCGGCGGCGTCGTCGTCGCGGGTCAGGCTGGCCTCCTGTCCCAGGCCCCGCTCCGGCCAGGCCGAGCCGGACAGGTCTCCTCGCGCCAGGGCGGGGCCTTGAAGGGCCGGGCCGGCCGGCTGGGCCACCCTGGCGTTCTGGGACACCTCGCGGTGCAGCGAGGTGCAGGCGAGCCAGAGCCCGATCATCGGGGCTTCACCGTCACCCGAAGGCCCCCGGGGGTGGTCGGGGCGAGGTCTGCGGAGCGCCAGAGACCGGCCCGTACCGACAGCGTCGCGTCGACCTGCTCGGTCCTCAGGCCCAGCTCCGCGCTGGGCGCCAGATCCCGGGTGTAGCGCTCCAGCGCGTTGATCGGGTCCACCTCGACGCAGGGGTTGACGCCCCCGAGATGGACGCTGGTCGGGCAGCTGGTTTCGTGCTCGGTCACGGCCCAGAACGTCGGTCCCCGCAGCGCGCTGACTCCCAGGGCCAGGCGCCACCTTGGGGTCTGCCAGGCCGTCCCCAGGGTGGCGGCGCCGACGGCCTGGCGGTAGCTGTCGTCGTGCGTGGTCTTGAGGCAGCCGGTGCCGCAGCACAGCCCGAGGGCGACCGCGAGCGTCCGCCGCATGAGAACTCCAGGGCCCTGACCCTGGTGAGTGTAGCGCCTCGTCGCCGCTCCGGCCGAGTCCCAGGTGGGCGAAGCCCTGACCTGGCTCGCCTTGCGATCCAGGCCGCATCGGGTGAGGTGTTGGGGCGACTGAATGAGCGCTCACTCATCTTTCAAGCGGCGCCTCTCGCGCGCCGGAGGATCCATGACCTACCGCATCCAGAAGGTGGCCGTCCTCGGAGCCGGTGTGATGGGGCAGGGCATCGCTGCCCACCTCGCCAACGCCCGCATCCGCTCGGTGCTCTACGACATCAACCTCGAGACCGCTCAGAAGGGCCTGGCCGCTGCCGTCAAGGCCCGGCCGGCCGGCGCCAACACCTCGCTGTTCTTCCACCCCAGCGGGGCCAGGCTCATCACCGCGGCCACCTACGACGACGCCGGGGCCAAGGAGCTCGCGGACTGTGACCTCATCATCGAGGTCGTCGTCGAGCGCCTGGACATCAAGCACAAGGTCTTCAGCTGGGTCGGCGAGCATCGCCGCGCCGGCAGCATCGTGGCCTCGAACACCTCGGGCCTGAGCCTGGCTGAGATGGGCCAGCCCATGAGCGAGGAGATGCGCGCCCACTTCCTGGTGATGCACTTCTTCAACCCCGTCCGCTACATGCGCCTGCTCGAGCTCGTCTCGGGCCCCGAGACCAGCCCCGAGGTCACCGCCGCCATCGCGGACTTCGGCGAGCGTCAGCTCGGCAAGGGCATCGTCTACTGCAAGGACACGCCCAACTTCATCGCCAACCGCATCGGCACCTACGGCATCGTCTCCGTGCTGCACCACATGCCCGCCAGCGGCATGAACGTCAGCCAAGTCGACGCCATCTTCGGTCGCCCCATGGGGCGCCCCGGCAGCGCGGTCTTCCGCACCGGTGACCTGGTCGGCATCGACACCCTGGCCCACGTCATCAAGACCGTGAACCAGGGCTGCCCGAACGATCCCGAGAAGGACCGCTTCGTCGTGCCCGCCTGGGTCGAGAAGATGGTCACCGAGGGCGCCCTCGGCGGCAAGACGGGCTTCGGCTTCTACAAGAAGACCAAGGATGCCAAGGGCAAGACCCTGATCCTGGCCCGAAACATCGAGACGGGCGAGTACGAGGACCAGGGCAAGCCCCGGTTCGACAGCACCAAGGCCGCCAAGAAGGGCGGGGTCAAGGCGCTGCTGGCCGCCGGGGACGAGGCGGCGAAGTTCGCCTGGGCCGTCACCGCGGACACACTGCTCTACACGGCCAACCGCATCCCCGAGATCGCCGACGACATCGTCAACATCGACCGCGGCATGCGCTGGGGCTTCGCCTGGGACCGCGGCGTCTTCGAGGGCTGGGACGACATCGGTGTGGCCGACTCGGTCAAGCGGATGAAGGGCGAGGGGCGCGAGATCCCCGCCTGGATCGAGGGCATGCTGGCGGCGGGTCGTGGGACCTTCTACGCCATCGAGGGCGGCGTCCAGACCTACTGGTGCGCGCTCGAGGGCGTGGCCAAGCCGGTCCCGCAGCCCGACAACTGGCTGTTCCTGGCCGACCTGAAGCGCAACGACAAGGTCCTGGCCGCGAACGCCTCGGCCAACCTGATCGACCTGGGCGACGGCGTCCTGGGCCTGTCCTTCCACAGCAAGATGAACGCGCTCGACGAGTACATCTTCGAGCTCTACAACCAGGCGCTCGACGAGCTGGACGAGGGCAAGTGGACCGCGCTGGTGGTCGGCAACCAGGGCGGCAAGGCCTTCTCGGCCGGCGCCAACATCTTCTCGCTGCTCATGCTGGCCATGCAGCAGGAGTTCGACAAGATCGAGGAGATGGTCCAGGGCATGCAGTCGGTGCTCAAGCGGGCCCAGTACAACGACCGCCCCGTCGTCACCGCGCCCTGGGGCCTGACCCTGGGTGGCGGGCTCGAGGTCGCCATGCAGTCCGGCGCTTGCGTCGCGACGGGCGAGCTCTACTGCGGCCTGGTCGAGGTGGGCGTCGGCCTGATCCCGGCCGGCGGTGGCTGCAAGGAGGTCCTGGCTCGCTACCTGGGGAACATCCCCGAGGGCACCGACTACGACCCCAACCCCTACGTGCAGCAGGCCTTCAAGGGCATCGGCCTGGCCAGCGTCGCGACCAGCTCCGAGCAGGCGCGCGCGATGGCCTACCTCCGCCCCGAGGACAAGGTCTGCATGGACCCCGACGCGCAGATCCAGGTGGCCAAGCAGACCGCCCTGGGCCTGGCCGCGGCGGGCTGGTCCAAGCCGCTGGAGCGCAGCTTCCGGCTGCCGGGCCCCAGCGGGCGCAGCGCCATCGAGCTCTTCCTCTACCAGATGCACCAGGGCGGCTACGCCACCGACCACGACCTGGTCGTCAGCAAGCAGCTGGCTCGGGTGCTGACCGGCGGTGACATCCCGACCAACGCGGTCGTCACCGAGCAGGACGTGCTCGATCTCGAGCGCGAGGCCTTCTTGAGCCTGTGCGGAGAGCCCGGTACGCAGATGCGCATCCAGCACTTCCTCACCACGGGCAAGCCCCTCCGCAACTAGCGGACCTCACCCGAATCCAACGCATTTCCAAGGAATACAGACATGAGCGAGAAGAACCCTCGTGACGTCGTCGTGGTGAGCGCAGTCCGCACCGCGGTCGGCAAGGCCAACAAGGGCAGCTTCAAGGACACCCGTCCCGACGACCTGCTCACCGCAGCGCTGAAGGGCGCCCTGCCCGACGGCTTCGACGCCGCCCTGATCGACGACGTAGTCATCGGCACGGCGATGCCCGAAGGCGAGCAGGGCATGAACGTGGCGCGCATCTCGGCGCTGGCTGCGGGCATCCCGCACTCGGTCCCCGCCATGACCATCAACCGCTTCTGCTCCTCGGGCCTCCAGTCCCTGGCGCAGGCGGCCGCCAGCATCGAGGCGGGCTGGTACGACGTGGCCCTGACCGGCGGCGTCGAGTCCATGAGCCAGGTGAAGATGGGCGGCGACCGGCCGACCCCCAACCCCCGGCTGATGACCGAGCACCCCGAGATCTACACGCCGATGGGCATCACCTCGGAGAACGTGGCCACGCGCTTCGGCGTCAGCCGTGAGCAGCAGGACGCCTTCGCCGTGACCAGCCACCAGAAGGCGGCCGCGGCCATCGAGGGGGGCAAGTTCAAGGACGAGATCATCCCGGTGGCCACCCGCGTCTACCAGGACGGCACCTGGCACGACGTCACCGTCGACACCGACGAGGGCGTGCGCGCCGACACCAGCGCCGAGGGCCTCGGCCGGCTCCGGCCGGTCTTCGCCGCCAAGGGCACGACCACCGCGGGCAACAGCTCGCAGGTCAGCGACGGCGCCGCGGCGACGCTCATCATGAGCCGGGCCAAGGCCGAGCAGCTGGGCCTGCAGACGCTGGGCACGCTGCGCGGCTACGCGGTGGTGGGCGTGGATCCCGCCATCATGGGTGTGGGCCCCAAGGAGGCCATCCCGGCCGCCGTGGCCAAGGCCGGCATCTCGGTGCAGGACGTCGATCTCTTCGAGATCAACGAGGCCTTCGCCAGCCAGGCCGTCTACTGCGTGCGCGAGCTGGGCATCGACGTGGCCAGGGTGAACGTGAACGGCGGCGCGATCGCGCTGGGTCACCCCCTGGGCTGCACCGGCGCCAAGCTGACGGCGACGCTGCTGCACGAGATGAAGCGTCGGGGCAGCCGCTACGGCGTCGTCTCGATGTGCATCGGTGGCGGCATGGGCGCGGCGGCCGTGTTCGAGAGGGAGGCCTAGCCCTCTTGGAGGAGCTGCTCCGCACGGAGCGGCTTCTGCTCCGCCGCTGGCGTCCCGCATCGGAGGTCGAGCCGCCGAACGGGCAGCCAGGCGGTGTGCCGCAGCCTCGGCATGCGGCACCTCGGTCGGACCAGGCGCTGCTGCTCGGGCGTTGAGCTGGAGTTGTTCGACGCTCAGCCGCCGGCCTGAAGCTCCAGGACCAGGTCCATGTCCTCGTGGCTGCAGTCGAAGCCGTAGTCCTCGTCGCCGAAGGTCACCCAGGTCAACTCCAGCGGGCCCGTCAGCCGCTGGAGGCCGTCGCTGCTGAGCTCGAGTCGCATGGGATCCTCGGTCATCGAGCGCGGGACCTCGCAGTCCGAGCCCTCGTCCTGGCCCAGGCACCAGCCCTCCTCGTCCTCGTCGGAGAAGGTCTGCCCGGCGAGTCGCGACCAGTCGTAGCGGGGCAGCCCGTCCTGGACCTCGAGGGCCTCGAGCAGGTCGGCGTGGCTGGTGGCCAGCACCGCGTCGCCGAGGAGCAGGAAGAAGCCGTCGTTGTAGTTCGGCACCACCTCGGCCAGCGCGAGGCCGCAGACGGTGGCAGCCAGGGACGGGCCCAGGTCCTCCTCGAGCCGGGCGGTGACGGTCTTGTCGGCGGCGGCCAGGTTGTCGTCCTCGCCCCAGGGGCAGCTCTGCCACTGCGGCTGCGCCAGCTCGAGGGTGAGCTCGATCGGGCTGGGGTCCGCGCAGGCATCGAGCCGACCCCCGCTGTCGTGGGCCAGTCCGGTGCGGAGGTCCACGGTCATGGGCGAGCAGCCGATCAGCGCGAGGGGGAACACTCCGGAAGTGTAGAGCCTCCCGTCGAGCTCGGACCCGACTGACAGGCGATTGACAGATTCGCTGATCGGTCCTGCCTCGTCGCCCCCTTCTAGGTTCGAGAGCTAGCGGACGCTTCGTTCGTGCTTTTCGAGTATTTTCATTGATTTCATTTTGGGCATGGTCCGTCCTCGGATGCGCGGCGGACCCCGTCGAGGTGCTGCTGGACAGCGCCAGCGGGCTCGATCGGCCTGAGCTGTCCGCCGTGGGCGTCTGTGATGTGCCGCCGAGTCTCAGCCTGGAGGGCGACGCCTCGCCGGGCTTGGATGTGGGCCCGTTGGTCTCCGCGACGGACCTGGTCCGGGTCCACGACCCCGCCAGCTCGCTCTTCTCCTACAACCTGGTCCGA